>NZ_JAGWCV010000003.1:0-145967 GCF_020657735.1 Clostridioides sp. ZZV15-6383
ATTTGTATAGTATTTTGTTTTTGCATACAATTATTATACAAGAATCCCAGGCTCTTTTGAACTTGGGATTTATTTTTTTTATACAAAAAAGGGCGTAGCACTATTTTTTAGTGCGACAGCCCCATTTAGTATTTGTAAAACAAAATATTAATTTATACAATATATAATAAAAAATAGATAATCTAAATTATATATACTTATATTTTGTTTGCATTATCTATTCTATTCTGTAAACTTTATAGAAAGCTATTTTCTAATATAAAGATGGTTTGGTATGCTTTTTGTCAGACTCTAAAATATTTACCAATAAATACTTTTTAAGCACCTAATTCTAAATACTTTCTGTTTTCTCAATCTGCTTTATCTTGTTGGATTTATAAAACATTCTTATTCCATCATAAGAAAGATTAAGTGCTACTACTGCTGATATTAACATCAACATCACTCCAAATAACTTCCATAGGGAAAAACTTTCTCCTAATATGGTACAACCAATTATTACAGAACCGACCAACTCTACCGATGCTACAACGCCTGCCACAGATAACTCTACCCCTTTAGATATCCCTGCTGCATAAAAAATATATGCAAGTGCAGCTGGTACAATACCTAACATTAACATACAAAATAAAATATTTAAATCTTTAGCATAATTCAATATCTCCCAAGGTCTAGCAGAAGGAATCATAAATATAGCTCCAAATAAGAAACTGTATACTAGTATTGTTGAACTTGAAAATTCTTTTAAGGCATTTTTACTAATAGTTGGCATAAGTGCATAGGCTATTGCTGATAATATCCCAAGTAAAAGTCCAAAAGCACTTAAACTTTGAAAATCCAAACTTCCACCAGTCACTGCCATAATAGCACCAATAAAACAAAAGATAAGTGAAAGTATTTTACTTCTGGTAATACTCTCTTTATAACAGACTTTTGAAAATACTGCTAAAAATAATGGTGAAGTGTATAGTAAAACTGCTGCTACTGATACACCCACAGTATCAATCGCTTTAAAATAACATAAATTAAACATAGCTTGACATATAATACCTATTATTATCGAATATATGATTCCCTTTTTACTTATTTTTAAGATTTGTGGTGTTCTTATAAATGAATACACTCCCAAAACTATAAATCCAAAAAATAACCTTGTAAATGCTACTTGTTCTGATGTCAATCCATTTCCCATTAAAAACTTTCCAAATAATCCAAGTGTAGCCCACAGTAACCCTGCTGTTGCTATAAATACATACCCTTTACTTTTTTCTCCCATTTTAAATTCCCCTCTAATTTTATTTAGTCAATTTGCACTATTTTATTAAGCAAAAATTATGCCATTTTAATCCAATATATATCGACATTAAAACCCTAGTCTTTTCAACAATACTAATAAAATTTCAATTTTTTCATATTTATTTTTAACTTACTTTAAGTTGATTTAGACTTGTTTAAATTGTAAAATAAGTTATATATAACTTATTTAAAGTTAAAATAGACAAAAATTTATATATTATATAAATTTAAAATTTTAAGTACATTCAATTAATTGAACTTATTTTAATATATCACTAAAAATTTAGGAGGAAAGCATAAAAATGGATTTAAATTTAGAATTAGATTTGGAATTTTACAAAAAAATATTAGAAGCTTCCCATGACGAAATATGTGCATCTGATAATAAAGGAATAATAATATATTGTAATAAAGCATTTGAAGAAAATTATGGTCTAAAAAAAGAAGATATTTTGGGAAAAAATGTTTCTTTCTTAGAGGAATCTGGATATTCAACAAAAAGCCCCATACCAGTTGTATTAAAAACAGAGTCTAAATTTTCACTAGAACAAGATACCCAAACAGGAAAAAAACTCATCATAACTGCTACTCCTGTATTTGATGAAAATGGAAACTTAGAATACACTGTTGAGAACTGTAGAGATATAACTGAACTTAATAATATAAAAAATAAACTTGAAGACACAAAAAAACAAGTAAAAAAATATAAATCTGAAGTAGAAACACTCTATAGAACTGCTCTTAGAATTGAAGACACTGTAATTATGGATGGAATAGTGATGAGACCCATCATAAATACAGTAAACCATGTTTCTAAAACGGATGTAAGTGTACTTTTGTTAGGAGAGTCTGGAACAGGAAAAAGTTCGCTTGCTAGATATATACACCACAATAGTAATAGAGCTAATGGTCCATTTATAACCATAAATTGTGCAACTATATCTCCACAACTTCTTGAATCCGAACTTTTTGGATATACTTCAGGTGCTTTTACAGGTGCAAGTACTAAAGGTAAAGTTGGTCTTGTAGAATTAGCTGATGGGGGAACTCTTTTTCTGGATGAAATAGGAGATATACCACAAAATCTACAGGCAAAATTTTTGCAATTAATACAAGATAGAACTTTTACTCCAGTTGGAAGTTTAAAAAACAAAAAAGTCGACATAAGGATTATATCTGCGACAAATGCTGATTTAGTTTCAAAAGTAAAAGAAAAAAAGTTTAGAGAAGATTTATATTATAGATTAAATGTTATAGAAATAAAATTGCCTCCTCTTAGAGAAAGAAGGGATAATCTAGTAAAAATTATAAAATATTATTTTAATAGGTACTCAAGTGACTTCAATCTAAATAAAACTATTTCCAAAGAAGCTATAGATATTATTGCAAATTATAGATTCCCAGGTAATATAAGAGAATTACAGAATATAATTCAAAAAATCTTACTTACTTGCACAGATAATCATATAACAATAGATGATTTACCAAACATTCTTACAAAAAATATACATATTACCAATGATGAAAATAAAGTACATATAACCCAACTTAATAAAGTTACTATATCTGACTCAAAATCTATTGATTGCAAAAATAAAAATTTTGATACCTTAATTATGGAGTACGAAAAAAATATAATTTTGGATGCTTATGAAAAATTTGGTAGTTCTTATAAAGTAGCCAAACACCTTGAAATTTCTCAATCTAAAGCTAGTAGGTTAATTAGAAAGTATACTAATACTTAATTTAAAATTTGATAAATAAAAACTTAACACTATTTACATATTGTAAATTCGGCCATTTACTGGTATTATGAATATGGTTGAAATTATTTAAATAAATGTGATTGACTTAGTTTCATATATTTACCATTAAACTTTTATCATAAATATCATATCATAATAATATATTTAATAAGTCTAACAAACTATACGAGGTGTAAATATGTTAATGAATACCCATTTTATTATGGCAAAATCAATACTTGATAATATAGATGAAAATAAAACATTCTTTATAAGCGAAAAAAATTTTATATATGGTAATATAAAGCCAGATGCTTTTTCTAAATATAAATTAAAAAAACATTATTTAGATGAGTCATTTAATATGATTGTTTCTAAGATAAACTATCTGTGCAGTCTTAATATAGATAGTCTTTCTAAATACTTTTCAGTAAGTAGACTTAGTCAAGAACTAGGAGTCATATGCCATTTTTTATGTGATTTTTTCTGCGTAGCTCACAGTGAACGCTGGGAATTTAAACATAGTCTAAATAAACATGTCACTTATGAAAGAGAACTTGGAGCATTTGCAAAGGATGTTGATTTATCTAAAATTAAAGGTGGTACTATAAATAATAGCTTTGAAAAGTTTTTTACTAAACTTTATAGTGACTACAAAAAGAAAACTGATTATATGAATGATTTAAAATTTTCAGCTTATACTTGCAATAGTGTCATAAATTATATACTTGACTCTATTTTATCTAATACAATAAAATCATATCATATAGCAAATTGCGGCTAACTTAAGAATTTTTAAACTTATAATTGAGTATAATCAGAATGACTGCTCCAAAGAAATATAAAATATAATTTTATATTTCTTTGGAACAGTCATTTTTTATATTTAACTATTTATCTTCATTATAACATCTATGGCACTTTTTACACTGTCTACTATATAATTTGCACTTTGTTTTACATCCTCTCTTGCCTTAGACATTGCAAAACTGTATTTAAATCCTTCTAACATACAAATATCATTTGGAGAATCCCCAATAGTAGCAACTTCATCTGGACTTACATTTAAAGTTTTTATTACATGTTCTATACTTCCTCTTTTTGATACACTTTTAGGAACTATATTTAAGGTATATGTCCCAGAAAAATATATTTCTAGCACTTCACTAAACTCACTTTTTAAATACAACTCTATTCTAGATAACTCCTCCAAATTTTCAGAACATACCCCTATATTTCCTATAAGATTATCAAAACTACTTCTTTTCTCAAAATCAGGGTCCACTATGAAATCACTAGAATAGTGTCTAAAAGCAGTTGTATCACTACCCACAATTACATCACCCTTATATTTAAAGTATAATTGTGCATCACTTGACTCAAATCTATCAATAACTTTTTTCACTAAGCTATCATCTATGGTTCTTTTAAAAATTACATTATAGTTTTTATCATGTATGAATGAACCATTTTCACATATATAATATCCATTCATATCTAAATTATCTTTGATAATATTACGAGCTTGTTTAAATATTCTACCTGTAGCAACATTAAACTGCACTCCCTTTTTTTCTACTTCTTCAATTGCTGATATATCCTCTTTTGTTATAGTTCCATTTTCATATAAAGTTCCATCTAAATCACAAAATATATGTTTTATCATAAATTAAAAGCCCTCCAAAAATGATTTTATATTTATACTAATGCTTTAAATATATCCAATATCATAATAACTTAAAGCTTTTCTAATTGTATTCTTAATTCATTAAGTAAATCTCTAGTAGCTCTTAATCTTATCTTTCTTCTATCTCCATTAAATATATTTTTCTTTACTATTGTTTTTCCATTTATATATATTGCAGTATAAACTAATCCCACAGGCTTTTCCTGAGTTCCTCCGCCAGGTCCAGCTACTCCAGTTGTAGATATGCCTATATTAGCTTTAAGTCCTTTAGCAACGCCCTCAGCCATTTCTATTGCTGTTTGTTCACTTACTGCCCCAAACTCTTCCAAGGTTTCTCTTTTTACTCCTAATCTTTTCATTTTAGCTTCATTAGAATATGTTACACAACCTTCAAGAAATACAGAAGATATTCCTGGATAGTTTATAAGGGATGAAGAAACCAAGCCTCCAGTACAAGATTCAGCTACTGCTATTGTTAGATTTTTTTCTACTAGAAGTTTAGAAACAGCATCTTCTAATACAGTCTCGCCTTCAGATACTGAAATATCTCCTTCAGTATATACATATTTGCCAACTCTATTTTTTATTTTTTCTTCTACTGGTTTTATTAATTTAAAAGCTTCTTTTTCATTTTCAGCTTTTACAGTTATTCTTATTGTAACTTCTAATTCCTTTGCATACAAAGCAACTGTTGGATTGGTTTGTTCATTAATTATATCGATAATTTCTAATTCTAGATTTGACTCTCCTATTCCATATAATCTTAAAGTTTTAGATACTAGCATTTCATTTGTGAATTGTTGTAAGTAAGGTTTGACACTCTCATTGAACATAGCTTTCATTTCTCTTGGAGGTCCAGGTAATACTATTATAAATTTATCATCTTTCTTTAAAATTGCTCCTGGAGCTGTACCATTATTATTTTTTAGTACTACAGCATCTTTTGGAAAGTATACTTGTTTCATATTGTTTTCGGCCATTTTTTTTCCTGTTTTAATAAAGAAAGATTCTAAAACTTCTAATGATGGCTTATGTAATTCTAGCTTCTGGCCAAAGTATTCTGCAGCAGTTTCTTTTGTCATATCATCACCAGTTGGTCCAAGACCACCTGTAGTAATTACTAAATCACTTCTCTTTAAACTTTCATCAAAACATTCTAAAAGCCTTTGTTTGTTATCTCCAACTGTACTTTGATGGTATACTTCTATTCCCAATGCTGCAAGTTCTTTAGCTAAAAATTGAGAATTTGTATTTACTATATCTCCTAATAATATTTCTGTTCCTACACTTATTATTTCAGCTTTCAAAATTTATCACTCCTTGATTTATAGTCATTAAGACTAGTCTTAAGTTCATAACAATAATTTTAGCAAAAATAATAGCATAAATAAAGTTAAAAAAACATTTAAATATTTCTTTAAACTAAATTATTGCTCTAAAACCACACATAATATAAACTTCATATATAGTGGTACTTTCATCATCAACTGTTAATTCATATAATTAAGTATGTAAACAAAAAATTTACTTTAAAATAATAAAAATCAAAATAGGAGTGTATAATATGAAAATAGCAGTTATAATGGGTGGAATATCATCAGAAAGAGAAGTTTCTTTAAATTCAGGAAAAGAGATATATAACAATCTTGATAAAAATAAATACGACGTTGTAAAAGTAATAATAGATGATAAAAAAGATATATTTACAAAGATACCAGAAGATATAGATTTTGCAATACTTGCTCTACATGGAAAGTTTGGTGAAGATGGATGTATCCAATCAATACTTGAGACTATGGATATACCATATTCTGGATGTGGACCTCTTTGCAGTGGAATGTGTATGGATAAAAATATAACTAAAAAAATGCTTAGAGATTCAAATCTACCTACTGCTCCATGGGCTTTGGTAAAATCAGTTGATGAAATAGACTATGATGAAATAGATAACATAGGCTATCCAGTATTTATAAAACCAAATTCAGGAGGTTCTAGTGTAGCCACATTCTTTATTCATTCTAAAGATGAAGTTGAAGAAGCAGTTCGCAAAGGTCTGGAAGTTGATGAATTTGTAATGATTGAAAAATATATACCAGGTGGAGAATATACTTCATTCATACTAAATGGAGAAGTATTCCCTACAATATCCATAAAATCTGATTCAGGCTTCTTTGATTATGAAGCTAAATACTCAGTTGAAAAAGGAGCAAAAGAAGAAGTTGTTTATTTAGATGAAGAACTTCAAAAAAGAGTAAATGAAATTTCTGAGACTTGTTGGAAAATTTTTAATTGCAAAGCATATGTAAGAGTTGATATGATTATAAGTGAAGGTATTCCATATGTTCTTGAACTAAATACCCTTCCTGGCATGACTCAAACTAGTTTAATTCCTAGAAGTGCTGCTGCTAGAGGTATTAAATACAGTGATCTATTAGATAAACTTATAGAATACTCTTTAAATTAGATGAAATAATTTGAGGTGGTAATTTGATATTTTCAAATCTAAAATTAAATGATAATGAACCAATTTATATACAAATTAAAAATTATATAAGTGATATGATATCAAAAGGATTAATTCCAGACAATAGTAAGCTCCCTTCTACAAGGGAGCTTAGTCAGCTTTTGCAAGTTAGCCGAAATTCTGTAGTTTCAACTTATGAAGAATTAAAATCAGAAGGCTTAATCTACTCTATTTCAGGAAAGGGTACATTTGTTAAATCAAATAATAAATCTTCAAATACTACATGGTCATTAAACTGGGACTGTTTAGAGAATATATACTCTAAAAAAGCTAATGAATTGGATATTATAAAAAGTGAGATTCCTTGGAGTTCTGACCTAATTTCTTTTAAAAGTATTTCTCCAGCTGGAGATTTATTCGATATAGAAGAATTCAAAAAATCCTTTTTAAACAGAATATCACTAGAGGGTCACAAATTACTCAATTATGGATACGCACAAGGTTATAAACCCCTTATTAACTATTTACTAGAATATATGACAAACAAGGGTGTTGATATAAGTAATAAAGATATACTAATCACAAATGGCTTCACAGAAGGCTTTGATATTATCATGTCGTCTTTTACCCAAGAAAAAGATTATATAATATGTGAAAATCCTACTCATAATACTGCTATAAAAATTATGAAATCGCACAATCTTAATATTTTAGGTGTAGATATACATGAAGATGGTTTAGACTTCAATATTCTAGAGGAGCGTCTAATTAAGTACAAAAACAAAATAAAGTTTGCATATATTACACCCTCTTATCACAATCCTACAGGAATTGTAATGACTCCCGAAAATAGATACAAATTCTATAATCTTATGAAAAAATATAACATAGCAATTATAGAAGATGGATTTAATGAAGAATTGCTCTACAATAGTTCTCATATATTTCCTATTTGTTCACTTGATAATATGAATAACGCTGTTGTATACATTGGTAGCTTTTCAAAAATTTTATTTCCTGGAATGAGAATTGGATGGATATTTGCAGATAAAAAAGTAATAGATAAATTGGAAAGTGTAAAAAGATGTAGAAACATACATGTATCTTTTTTGGACCAAGGAATTCTATTTGATTACTTAAGTAATGGAGGTTTTGAAAAGTACGTCAAAAAAATACGTAAGTTCTATGGAGATAAATTTAACTTTGCATATGAATGTATAAAAAAATATATAAAAACGGAATACATCTTGGGTGATGGTGGTTTGCATATATTTATAAAACTAAAAAATATAGATACTAGAACTCTATTAGAAAAATGTTATGAAAAAAATGTTATATTTATGCCTGGAGATTTATTTTTTACAGATAACTCTGGTTCTGACACTTTAAGACTTGGATTTTCTAGATTGTCTTTTAAAGACATTGAAATTGGTATAAAAATAATTGGAGAAACTATAGATGAAATGTCCTAGGTTAACTAAATATTGTTAGCCTAGTTTATTTTTATGAGGTATAATATATATAGTTTATATGAATCTAACACTGGGGGATAATATGAGTAAAAAGTCAAAACGAAAAAAGATTAATAAATTAAAACTAACAATTGTAATAACTATATTATTTCTTGCCTTATTATCTATATATGAGATACTTTTCTCTAATACCAACAAAAAAGATAATATAAAAAGTCAAGAAACTATGCAAAATAAAAATAATACAACAGAGGATTCTAAAAATAATCAAAACTCTAATAAAAAGAAGGAAGATAAGAATATTAAGCCTACTTTTTCATATTCTTCAATACCAGATAATATAAAAAATAAAATGATTGGTAAATCTATGCCTTCTGATGAACCGATAAGCTTTGATAGCCTATCTTACTTAAAACTTACATACTATGGATTTGATAAAAAAACTCATCAAGGAGAAATGATAGTAAACAGTGAACTGGCTCCAGAAGTTGTGGATATTTTTAAAGAATTGTATGAAAAAAAATATCCAATTGAAAAAATCAAACTAATAGATGATTATGATGCTGTAGATGAAAAATCTATGTCTGATAATAATACCTCATCATTTTGTTATAGAACTATAGCTGGTACAAATGTCGTTTCAAACCATGGTAAAGGACGTGCTATAGACATAAATCCATTACAGAATCCTCAAGTTTCTGGAGATGATGTTACTCCTAAAGTAAGTACAGTCTATGCTGATAGGTCTACTGTAAAATTTGGAATGATAAAAAAAGGTGATGATTGTTATAATGCTTTTGTAAGCAGAGGTTGGAGTTGGGGTGGATATTGGAAAAACCCAGACTACCAACATTTTGAAAAATAATAGATTAGAAATAAAGGTGAATTATATGAATTTAATAACATTGGAAAACATAAGTAAAAGTTATTCTGAAAAAAAATTACTTGAAAATATCTCTCTTGGAATAAATGAAGGTGAAAAAATAGGACTTATCGGTGTAAATGGTACTGGTAAATCTACTTTACTTAAAATTATTGCAGGAGTTGAAGAAAGTGAAACTGGTAATATAACAAAAACTAATGGTGTTAGAATAGAATATCTACCTCAAAACCCAACTTACAATGAAAATTCTACTGTACTTGAACAAGTGTTTAATGGAACTTCAGAAGAATTAAAGCTACTTGGTGAATATCAAGAACTTCTAGAAAAACTTAATTCAAACTTTACAGAGGAATTAAATAAAAAACTATTATTAATACAAGAAAAAATAGATGCCTTAAATCTTTGGGATTTAGAAAGTGAAGCTAAATCAGTACTTACAAAACTTGGTATAAATGACTTTAATCAAAAAATAGTAGAACTTTCTGGTGGTCAAAGAAAGAGAGTCTCTTTGGCATCAGCTCTTATTACACCTTGTGAGTTTTTGATACTAGATGAGCCTACGAACCATCTAGATAATGATACTATAGATTGGCTTGAAGAATACCTTAATTCAAGAAAAGGTTCATTGCTTATGATAACTCATGATAGATATTTTTTAGACCGTGTTACAAATAGAATTATTGAACTGGATAAGGGTAGATTATTTAGTTATGATGGTAATTATTCAATATTTTTAGAAAAAAAAATGGAAAGACTTACATTAGAGGCAAGTATTGAAGATAAGAAGCAAAATTTAATTAGAACAGAGCTTGCTTGGGTTAGACGAGGAGCTCAAGCTCGTAGCACCAAACAAAAAGCTCGTTTACAAAGATTTGATGAACTCATAAATAGAGACTCTTTCAAACCTGATGAAAATCTCGATATATCTGTTGCATCAAGTAGACTTGGAAATAAAATAATAGAAATACACAATGTATCCAAATCATTTGACGGAAATACTGTTATAGATAATTTAGAATATACTTTAGCTCGCACTGACAGAATTGGTATAATAGGCAAAAATGGTCTGGGTAAATCAACCCTTATAAACATACTCAATGGAGAAATAGAACCTGATAGTGGATATATTTCAATTGGAGAAACGGTTAAAATAGGTTGTTTTTCTCAAGACGACTCTCATATGAATATCGACATGAGAGCCATAGACTATGTAAAAGAAGCTAGTGACTATATAGAAACTTCAGATGGTACTCGGATTACAGCTTCTCAAATGTGTGAAAGATTCCTTTTTAATGGCACTATGCAGTATACTTTAATAGGTAAATTATCTGGTGGTGAAAGAAGAAGACTGCACCTTCTTAGAATCCTTATGACAGCTCCTAATGTACTTCTTTTAGATGAGCCTACAAATGACTTAGATATTGAAACACTTAAAATATTAGAAGAATATCTCGATGAATTTAGAGGTGTAGTAATTACAGTATCACATGATAGATACTTCTTAGACAGAATTTGTAATAAAATATTTGCATATGAAGGAAATGGAAAAATTCATATCTATACAGGTAATTACAGTGATTATCTTATTTATAGAGAGGTTCAAGGAATTGAGTTTGAAGAGTCTAAAAAGGAATCAGTTAAAAAAAATGATTCTACTACTTCAAAAAAAGAAAAACCTAAAAATGATAAAAAGCTTAAATTCTCATATAATGAGCAGAGAGAGTTTGAAAATATTGACTCAGACATAGAAAAACTCGAGTCTAAAATTGCAATGCTTGACGAAAGTACTTCAAAATTTTCAACTGACTTTACTAAACTTCAAGAAATTTTAAATGAGAAATCTAGACTAGAAAAAGAACTTGAGTATAAATATGAAAGATGGGAATATTTAAATAATCTGGCTGATGAAATAGCTAATAATAAATGATATTAAAGTAATCTTAAGTTTAATAAGTTTTACTTTAAATCTATACTTTATAAATATTTTATAAGGGAGTGTCTCAAAATGAACTTTTTAGTTTGTGAGACACTCTTTTTTATATGAAATCAAATATATTTTTATCATTTCAACAATGAAAAAGAGGCTTATCTATCTATTTTGAGACAGCCTCTTTTATGATTTTTATAATTATCTTCTAATTTATATAATCTGATATACCTATAATAGTTTTTATTATATCTATATATCCAGTCTTTCAATATAGTGACAATTAACTTCAATATGATTTAAAAAAACTAACAGTCTTTCATAAAGTGGATGAGATTCTTCTCCGTATTTAGCTTCTAAGTTCTCTCCTATTTCTCTAACAGTCTTTTGACCATCGATTTGTAAAAACACAAAACTAGAATATTCATCTAGCTCTATTTTTTTATATTTAGGTATTCTAGCTTTTAATTTTCTAAAAAACCTTTGAATCCTATGGTCCTGTTTTTCAAGAATAGTTACAATACTATTCTCATCTACTTTATATTCAAGCTCATTAGCAATTTTAAATACGATATCTAAAACATCATTACTCTTGCTCATTATTTTTTACTTTAGATAAAATAATAGGTAAAGCTGTAAGTACAACTAAAACTACTAATAAAGCAATTGCCATTGAGTTTGTTGCAGCAAATCCACTTGGTACTTTTGGAGTTATAACTCCAGTTACTTGTAATATTATACCTATTAAACCAATGATAGAACCACCAGCAACAAGACCAGAAGATAAACTTATACCATTAGAAACTTTAACTTCTTTTTCTTTTTCAGTTTTAGATACTAATTCAACAAATAAACGAATTAATGCTCCAACTAATATTATAGAAGTAGTTGCGATTGGTAAATAGAATCCTATAGCTATAGTCATTATTGGTAATTTTAGTGCATATAAAACAATTGCCATAAATACTCCAACAATAATCATAACCCAAGGTAAACTACCTGACATAATACCAGAAGTTAATGTTGACATTAAATTTGCTTGTGGTAATGCAAATTGTACATTATCACCAGTTGCTCTAAGTTGGTCAGAAAGTAATAAAATTACTCCCACAACAACTATCACACCAACTATACTTGCAATTGTAAAGTAACGTTGCATTTCGTTTTTGCTACCACCAATAATATAAGTTACTTTTTGAGATTGAGTATAACCTCCAGCTATCGCAATAGCAACAACTATAAATGAACCAAATAAAAGTAATGATTTATTGGCTTCTAAATCAGTCCAGCCCATTATAACAAATACTAATGTTACAATAACTAGAGAAGCTATAGTCATACCAGAAACTGGAAGATTTGATGTTCCTATTGTTCCTGTTAAACGACCAGCTACTATGACAAATAATAAAGATAATAAAAGAGATATGATAGCTCCAATAATTGCCATAACAATATTACCAGAAATTAAGAATGCTGCTAAAAATCCAACAACTACTCCACCTAATAAAAGTATCATTTGTATAGATGAACCTTCTTCTCCTTCTCCAGAACTTGATTTAGCTTTAAGAGTTTCTTTTATAGAAGCGATTATAGTTGGTATAAGTTTTATTGCACCAATAATACCTCCACAAAGCATCATACCAGCACCTATATATTTTACATAACTACTAGATATAGCTCCAACATCCATTTGGTTAAGAGGCATTGCTGGATTATTCCATACCATAGCTCCATCTTTAGCCATATCTGTAAAATATCCTATTAAAGGCGCGATACCAAAGTTTGATAAAATACTTCCTGCAAACATTGTTAAAGAAACTTCAAGCCCTACTATAAATCCAATTCCTAAAAGTAGAGGATTTACTTCAATATCAAATTTCCATTTGTAGAATTTGCTTCCTACAAGACTCATTACATTGTTTGCTACATTTAAGAATGAACCAGTTAATACAGTAATAAATCCACTTATTACAAATCCAATTCCCATGTACTTAATTGAATCTCCACCAGCCTCTGAAGCAACAAGTGTCTCAGATATAGCCATTGATTCTGGGTACATAAGTTTACCATGTTCTTCAACTATTAGATAGTTATGAACTATAGCAGCAACTCCTATACCAAATAAAACTCCACCAACTCCAACAGCTAAGCCTTCTAAAAATGTAATTTGGCTTCCAATTAATATAACTGCTGGTAATACGAAAATAAATCCACTTGCAACAGATTCTCCACCACTTGACATACCTTGGATTAAATTCTTACCAAGAATACCCTTTTGACGAGCAAATGCTCCAACAAAAGCAGAACCTATTATAGCTCCTGGAATACCTGCGGCAACTGTAAGACCAGCTTTCATTCCAGAGTAAGTTGTAGATGCGGCAAAAATGGCAGCTAAAATAATACCGATAATCAGTACAGCTACATTTCCACCGGTTCTGGACTTATCTGTGATGTATGGAACGTAATCTTTTC
This sequence comes from Clostridioides sp. ZZV15-6383, assembly GCF_020657735.1. Taxonomy (NCBI): domain Bacteria; kingdom Bacillati; phylum Bacillota; class Clostridia; order Peptostreptococcales; family Peptostreptococcaceae; genus Clostridioides; species Clostridioides sp. ZZV15-6383. Next base: position 13,947 of record NZ_JAGWCV010000003.1, read on the forward strand.
CACTAACTTCACCATAAGCACCCTTAGGTAATTTTTTGTTCATAAAATTTTCACCCCTTTTCAATTTGTATATATTATAACATATATACATATAAAGCTTAACTTTTTATTATTTTACAAATAGCGAGTCAAAACTACTAAAATTTAACCCTATATTATTAATTTCTACTTTTAGATATTTTTATGCTAATTTTCTTTTTATTTTTCAATTCTACTAAAAATTATTAATATGTAAAATAAAAAAATTTTTTAATGTAAAATTAATTTTGTTAAAAAAGCACTTTAAAACACGGAAAAGTATAAAAAATACAATAATCATTCTTGTAAATAAATTTTCACCACAGTAAAAATATACAGAAAATTCTTGTTTTTATGTAAATTGATTCTTTTATAAAAATATGTGTCATAAAGAAATGTCTGAAATCACTTTATGACACCTATCATAATAAAAAATTATTCTGGTAATGCTCTTTTATTTACTTTTCCGATTGGTGTAACTGGTATTTTATCTATCCTCATTATTATTGTTGGAATCATATATGGAGGTAGATGCTCATTTAAATATTCTCTAATAGTTCTTTCATTTATCTTATCGCTATCCTCATCATCAATCACATAATATGCACATATATACATATCACCCTCATCATTTGTCCTTGATATACAAACAACACTTTTAATTTCTGCAATATTGTTTATTATATTTTCAATCTCATATAGCTCTATTCTAAACTCATCAATTTTTACTTGATTGTCCATCCTTCCAATATAATCTAAATTTCCATCATCTAGCCACCTTACTAAATCACCAGTTCTATACATTAATTTATTATGTTCACAAGTTTTGTAAGGATTCGCTACAAATACTTGCTCTGTTAACCCTTTTTTATTTAAATACCCTCTTGATATTTGAATTCCTGATAGGCATAGCTCTCCTGGAACTCCAATTGGACATAGTTTATTCTTTTTATCTAATACATATGCATAAGTATTAAATATAGGTTTTCCTATTGGTATTTTTCCATATTCTCTGTCCACATAAAAAGAAGTCGATACAACAGTAAATTCTGTTGGTCCATACTCATTATATAGCTCATAATTACGCCTTCTGTATCCTTTTAATCTTTCTCCTCCAGTCTGTACAACTCTAAGTGAACTATTGTTGCAATTTTGTATAAACAGTCTTGCGAATGCTGTTGGTAATGCTAGTATAGTTATATCATTTTCCTCACAATATTCATTTACTGTATATTCATCAAATTTAGCTTCTTCAGGCATAATATTTATTGATGCTCCTATAAGCAAATAAGGGAATAGTTGTTTCATTACAGCGTCAAAACTGAAACTTAAGTATATACCACATATATCATCTTCTGTAGCACTTATATATTTTACACTGTAATAACACATATTTACTAAGCTCTTATGCTCTATAGCTATAGTCTTTGGTCTACCAGTTGAACCTGATGTAGATATAGTATATGCACAATTTGATGGTGTTATTTTTTCAGTTAATTCATGTCCAATCTTAAACATATACTCATCATTTATATCAAGTACTATTGTGTTTTCATTTATAACTTTACTTCTGAGTTCATCTGTAGTTATTACTACTTTTGCGTTACTATCTTCAAGAAGGTAATTCAATCTTTCCTCTGGATTGCTCGTGTCTATTGGAAAAAAAGCTCCCCCTGATTTCATAATCCCTAAAGCTGTAATAATTATATTAATATCTCTTGGTAACATTACAGCTACTATATCTTCGCTTTGTACTCCTATATGATTTAAATAACCTGCAAGTTTATCAGTTAATTCATCCAATTCTTTATATGTTAAATTCCTATTTTCATCTCTAGCAGCTACATTACTAGGTGTTACTTTAGCTTGTTCCCTAAATAAATCAATATAGCTTTTATCATATGGAACTTCATATTGATTATCATTAAAATCTTCTAATAATACTTTTTCTTCTTTCTTACATACAAATTCTAAATCTTCTATTAAAATATCGTTATCTTCTATTATTTGTTCTACTATATAGTCAAACTGATTTAGAATTCTTCTAATAGTCTCTCTTTTATATATAGATGGTTTATACTTTATTTTTATTTTAAGTGCTCTCTTAGTATATACTATTACAGATAAATCATATCCTTTTTTTTCTATGTCATAATCATATGATAAATCAAAACTTTTAGCTATAAATATTGTATTTATAAGTTTAGTATTCAGATGATTTTTATTCTCTATATCTGATAATAAATAATATCCATATTCTAAAGACCTACTCCATTGTCTTTTTAGCTTCCTTACAACATCTACAAATTTTTCACTTTGTCTAACCTTAACTCTTATTGGAATTATATTCATTGTTTTACCAAAAACTACATCATCTGCATATATGTACTTTTGAAGTATAAGACCATATATAGTTTCTATGATAGAGTTTATGCCAATATTATTCATTTTAGAATACTGAATTAATCTTTCATGTTTCTCAATATTCATCTTAAAAACCTCATCTACTACTTCATCAGAACAATCTTTATAAAAAAAATCATTTGGAATTTTTGCTATATTCGTATAATCATCTAACAAATCCATCCAATAATTCATAGCTCGTTCTAAATTAACTTCATACATATCAAAATTCCCCCTTACTACTAAGTCTATAGAAAAAATTCTTTTGGAATTTTATTTTTCGCAATATATAAATATATTAATAATACATATGCAAGCTCTAAAAATATGAGCTTGCATAAAATTATATCTATTATTATGACTACTAAATTCGTAATATTTACAATGTTTAAAATATATTATAACACATATATGATTTTATTTTTCTACATTTATATAATATATAAATTACAAATAGTTATTTAATTAATATATAACAATACCTTTTGGAATATGATATATTATATTAATTAAAATTTTATAAGATAAGTTATATTTACAGAAAGGAGACATATAAATGAATATTTATGCTCATAGAGGGTTTAGTGGAAAATATCCAGAAAACACTATTCTAGCTTTTAAAAAATGTGTAGATATGGATATATATGGAATAGAACTTGATGTTCACAGGACTAAAGACGGAAAAATTGTAGTTATTCATGATGAAAAAGTTGATAGAACTTTTAATGGACATGGTTTTGTAAAAGACTTGACTTTAAGAAAACTAAAGACTCTAAACTCATCTTTTGAAGGGTATCAAAACAATAAAGAATGTAAAATTCCAACTTTAGAAGAAGTATTAATTTTAATTTCACCTACAGACCTTATTTTAAATATAGAACTAAAAACTGACAAGGTAAACTATCCTAATATAGAAAAAGATGTTTTAGAGCTTATTTTAAGGTACAATATGAAAAATAGAGTTATTATATCTAGTTTCAATAGTAATAGTTTAAAAAACTTTCATAAATTAGACCCTAGTGTAAAAACAGGATTATTATGTTATTTCCCTATAAACAATGTAGTAAATTTTGCTAAATTTCTAGGTAATAGTTACCTTCATCCACCTCTAGTTTTAGTAAATGAATCCCTAATTGAACTTTGTCACAAAAATCTACTTGGCGTCAATGTATATACTGTAAATGAAGAGGACGATATACTACACTGTCTAAAACTCAATGTAGATGGTATTTTTACTAACTATCCAGATATAGCTTCAAATCTTTTACAATCAAAACAATATAGCTAACTACACAATAATTTGTACTCCTTGACTTTTATATAATTAATATGTACAATTTTATTAAATTTAGCTTGGAGGTATAACTATGGATAACTTATTAAATGAACTTGAAGCTTTAAAAAATAATTTAGATAATCTACCAATAGAAAAAATAGAAAATTATGATTTGGCTAAGACTGCTTTATTTATAATTGATGTTAACAATGGTTTTGCAAAAAAAGGTGCATTATACTCTCCCAGAATAGAGTCTTTAATAAAACCAATCGAAATGTTTGCAAAAAAAATATCAAATAAATTAAATAGAGTAATAGCATTTACTGATTCTCACACTCCTAAGTCTATAGAACTTTTGAGTTATCCTGTTCACTGTTTGGAAAATGATGTAGAAAGTGAATTGGTTGATGAGCTTAAATCAATAGAAAACTTAAAAATTCTTCCTAAAAATTCTACTAATGGATTTTTTGCATTAGAAAATTTAGATTTTGATGATATAGACAATATAATTATAGTTGGAGATTGTACAGACATCTGTATATATCAATTTGCAATAACTCTAAAATCCTATTTTAATCAACATAATATTGAAAAAAATATAGTTGTACCTATGAATTTAGTAGATACTTATGATATTTCTAATGTTCATCCTGCTGAGATTTTAAACTTAGTATTCTTTAATAGTATGATTCAAAATGGCGTTAAGGTATTAAAAGAAATTCATTAATACTCCAATATTTTATATTCTATATAATATAATTATCAAATAACCTATTTTTAATATAACTAAAATAGAAAAAGACAGTAACAAATAGTTTTAATGAGGATATTAAAATTTACAAATCTTATTTATTACAACTAATCTTTATAATATAAAAATCGCAATTTATATATTCCTTATACGGTTTTGTAAGGAATAATAAATTGCGATTTTTATTTTTAAGTTATACTACTAATCAATACTGCTTCAGTAGTTAAATCCATCTTTTAATAGTCATATTTATTTGTAGTTTCACACATTACTACCTTTATTTTTTTGTTAAACATATTCTTATATTCTAATAAAAACTCATTTAGTTCTGAGTCCATAAGATTTATTTTTTTATCACTACAAAGCATTATCTTTTCTTGGTCAATTATCACATTAATATCATTCAAATCATTTTTTATAAATGTTGTTATGCAACTCTTTGGTTGAATTTTTTCACCATATTTCTCATAAAATCCTGCACTCTTTTTGAATGATTCTAAATCTTCTGTAGATACTTTGCTGGAAGCACTATTACTCATAAAACCTGCTGCAGAAGGGTCGATTCCAAAACTTCTAAGTTGTTTTTCTACTTCTTCGGTATCCATGCCATATCTCTCCATAAATTGCTTTTGTATTTTCATAAATTTTTCTTGAGATATATTGTTATCCCTCATATAATCAAATATTTTTCTTGAAAACTCAGCCATAGACATCTTCCCATCCATAACAGAAAAATATAAGTTATATATATATTGCTCAAATTTATCTACATCAGAATCTTTAACTTTGTTCTTTAGTTCGTTAAAGTCTATTATTCTATCATCAGACATTCTTCATCCTCCTAGCTAAATTTTTACTTGTATAAGATTATACCATATTTCTGTTATATTTATATACACACTATTTTTTTAATTTAACCATTTTTTCTGTAGCATTTAATTCACACATTCTACCCAAAGGAATAGTCACCATTGGAATACAATGTCCAGATTGAAGATTATATATAGCAGGCTTATTGACCTTTTTGGCAAACTCCATTAGTAGTTCTATTAAATCTTTTTCTTCAATACAATCCTTAAAATCTCCAAAAATTATACCACTACATTCATCAAGTTTTCCTGAAGAATATAGTTGGGTTAACATTCTATCTAGTTTATATTGAGATTCTCCAATTTCCTCGATAAATAAAATTTTATCTTTTGCATCTATTTCATATTTAGTTCCCATTGTAGCAATTATTAAGGATAAATTTCCTCCCATTATTATTCCCTCTGCTTTACCTTCACATACAGTATAAATTTTTTCTTCTTTTGGGTTTTTTAAATAGAGTTCATCTTTAAATTCCAAAGCATCTATTAGAGATTTATAGGTAAACTCATCCCATTTGACTACATTTGCTGCCATTATTCCATGATATGTTAAAAGACCACAATTTTTATAGAAAGCTAGGTTTAGTCCTGTTATATCAGAAAAACCTATAAATGGTTTTGGATTTTGCTTTATTATCTCATAATTTATTTTGTCCAATATCCTTGTTGTGCCATAACCTCCTCTTAAACACATAATCATGTCTACGTCTTTATCCAAAAACATATCTTCTATATCTTTTGCTCTAATATCATCATTACCAGCTAAATAACCTTTATAATTTAAACTGCAACTTTCAGAAAATTTAACTTCATAACCATAATTCTCTAAATTAAACTTTATTTCCTCCAAACTCGTATTTCTTAATGGCCCAGATGGCGCAATTATTCCTAACATTTAAACACCTCTTATTCTAAAATGATATATTCTTATCCATGCTAAGTATCTCTACTATAATTATAAGATATTTTATTTGCACTTGATACAGAATAATGATTTATATAGAATAATATAATTAATGAAGAAAAATAAATTTTTAATATAGTTTAATATAGTTAGGATGTGTTTATGATTAATATAAAAACTCTTTGTTATGAGATAAATGATTGGGTTATAAATATAAGGAGGGATTTACATAAGACTCCAGAACTTGGGTTAGAAGAATTTCAAACTAAGAAAAAAATTATCAAATATTTAAGTGAAATAGGTATAAGTTACATTGAATATAAAAATCATACAGGAATAACTGCATATATAAATGTAAATCCAAATTTAGAAACAGTTGCGATAAGAGCTGATATAGATGCCTTACCTATAACAGAAGAACTTAATTCTTATTATAAATCCATTAATCTTGGTAAAATGCATGCATGTGGTCATGATGCACATACTGCTATTTTACTTGGTGCTTGTAATATACTATTTAAATTAAGGAATTATCTAAATGTAAACGTAAAATTCTTTTTCCAACCTGCTGAAGAAACTATTGGTGGCGCTCAACTTATGATAGAAGATGGATGTCTTGAAAATCCAGATGTAAAATATATATTTGGTCTTCATGTAAATCCTAACATTGATAAAAATCTAATTGAATTAAAATACAACACTTTAAATGCTTCCACTGACACACTTCGATTAACTGTACATGGTTCAAAATGTCATGGAGCTTATCCACATCAAGGTATTGATGCTATAGTTATATCTGCTCATATCATAACAGCTCTACAAACAATCGTTAGTCGCAACACAAACCCTACTGATTCTGTGGTTATTTCTCTAGGAAAAATTGAAGGTGGAATCAAAGAAAATATAGTTTGTGATAAGGTTATTATAAAAGGCACCTTGAGAACTTTAACTCAAGAAACTAGAGAGTTTTCAAAAAAACGAATTAGAGAAGTTTGTGATTTTACTTGTAAGACATTTGGAGGAAGTGTTTCGGTTGAAATTGAGGAGGGTTATCCAGCCCTTATTAATTCAAACAGTCTAGTAGATTATGTTAAGCAAAATGCTGTAGAATTGCTTGGAGAGGAAAATATTCTTATTAAAGATGTACCTACTCTTGGTGCTGAAGACTTTTCATATTTTCTAAGGTACTGTGAAGGAGCTTTTTACCATCTTGGTTGTGCAAATCGAGAAAAAAATATTGTTTCTCCTCTGCACACCTCTACTTTTGATATTGATGAAGATTGTCTTATTACTGGTGTCATGCTTCATGTAAAAAATGTATTATCGTTTTAATTATTAATATTTTTATCTATTATTTTTTATATTGACCCTCACATGGTGTCACGCTGTACTATAAAATTACAAAAGACAAACCAAATAATTGGAGGTAATATTATGAAAGAAATATTAGTAAATCCTATAGGTAAAATATGTATTCAAGGTGAAGAAGTATTTATTAAATTAAACAAAAAATACATACCTGCATTAAATGAACTCGATAACTTTAGCCATTTAAATGTATTTTGGTGGGCTGATGGGTTCGATAATCCTGAACTAAGAAGTATTTTAGAAACTCCAAAACCTTATAAAAATGGGCCAAATGTTATAGGAATATTTGCAACAAGGTCACCTATTAGACCCAACCCAATAGCATTGACTACCGTACAAATTATCAATATAGACCATGAAAATGGTATAATAAAAATACCATATATTGATGCTAATGATAATAGTCCTGTTATTGACTTAAAACCATATACTCCAAGTGTTGATAGGGTTGAAAATCCATCAGTTCCTAAATGGTGTAGTCACTAGCCTAAAAGTGTAGAAAAATCAGGAGAATTTGATTGGGAAAACGAATTTGAGTTTTAAACTATTTTTCTTTGCTTTCATAGGCTTGTTTTAAAAATAAAAAGTATAACTAAAATAATATATTTCTAAAATAATATATTTAAGTTTTGAGAGTTATTCAGCAACTATAGAGTGTGCTTTGGCATACTAAGTATAGTTGCTAAATAACTCTCTATTTTCTTCTTTTTATTGATTTATACAAATAAGTGCAATAGATTCTGTAAACAATCTAATTTAATCAAAACTTAACCATAAGAAACACCTTCTTTTTTCATTCATTTCAAGTATTTATAGTAATTTTATATGTTCTAAGTGATATTGGTATCAACAAATTATTATAATATATCCTTAATAAATTAAATTTTTCTTCTACTCTACTATTTTATAATAATTAATTTAACTTAAAAATAATACCTAACTATTTTAACTATGTTAAACTAGTAAATGTAACCACTTATATGTTACAATTTTATATAAATATTATATATAAAAAATCAGATAAATATATGACACCTAGTGTTATATTTTTTAATACCAGTTTAGTTATTTTTCAGTTACAGATTTAATAATAATTAATAGTAAGACATAATATTTTTATGCCCTCTATTGATTATGTATTATTTCCTGTTATCTGTTATTATCATTAATAATAAACGTAAGGGGGTATATATTATGAAATTGTATTTAAGTGCTGATATAGAAGGAACTTGTGGCATTGTAAATTGGGATGAAACAAAACTTGAATGTGAATTTTCACAGCACTACAGAACACAGATGAGTAAAGAGATAGCAGCTGCATGTGATGGAGCTACTCAATCTGGTATGCATGAGATACTCGTCAAAGATGCACATGATAGTGGTAGAAATATTAATCCAAATATTCTACCTGAAAATGTTAAAATACTTAGAGGATGGACTAAAGACCCACTAGTTATGATGGCTGGAATTGATGAAAGCTTTGATGCATGTATATTCACTGGTTATCATTCTGGAGCTACTTGTAATGGTAATCCACTTTCTCATACCATGGATATTGATTATGACTATTTTAAAATAAATGATGAAATAGCATCTGAATTTACTATAATATCCCTGTAGCATTTTTAAGTGGAGATGAAATGCTTTGTGAGAGTGCAAAAAAATTAAATCCAAATATAGTCACTGTGCCTGTGTCAAAAGGAATTGGAAATGGTTCAATTTCAATACATCCAAATCTTGCACTAAAAAAATAGAGAAGGGTGTTAAAAAGTCTTTATCTGGAGATTTATCTAGACATTTAATAAAATTACCATATAAATTTAAAATAGAAATAAAATTTAGAGAACATTACAAAGCTTTTAAAGCATCTTTTTACCCAAATATGAAGAAAATAGATTCTCAAACAATACTATTTGAAACAGAAGACTATTATGAGTTTTTAAGAATGTTATTATTTATATAAATTAAGGAGTTGATTAAGATAAGTAATAAAAGAAGAATTCCTTTAGGCGAATTTATTTCTGTATTTTTATTTTTTGCTGTTTTTTTTGGTATAACTTTTTGTATTTTCACGGTTATAGGAATTGGCTTCTTATCATTCTTAGGATTTGAATATAAATCTCTTGGAGCTGTACTAATTTTCTTTTTAATATACTTTTGTATAACTACTCCAATTGATTTTCTATGCACTACTATTTTAGATATATTCAGATATGTAAACAAATTACCATACTCAATATATAAAATTTGCGAATTTATAATTGATTTTATACTAACTTTTCTAGCTATGAACATAATTGATACATTTATGGATTCAGTAATGATTCCTCTAAGTACAGAAATCTTATTTGCTTTACTTTCTTATCTTTTATCCGAATGTATGGATTTTTTTGATAGGGATAAGAAAAAACCTTAAAAAAAGATAGATTTTTTAATAGAACACATCTTTTGTATTTCTATTACCTAATCTATCTTTATTTTATTTAACAAGTTTTTCTTAATTAAAATATAGTTTCTTCTATCTCTCTAGTCATTTGTTTGGCATTATCAAAAAATTCTTCTATATATACTACCTCATCACTAACTCTTGCATATTCAGCTGCAAATGCCATTACATGACTTTGTATCGCTTCTTTTGCTGCTACTTTACCTTTCTCTAGTTCTTTACTAGAAACTAATTTAATAAATTCAGCTATAAGATTTCTATCGTATTCTTCTACCCTATTCTGTTGATTTGATGGATTTATAACTATCTCTTCATTTTTTCCAAATTCTTTAATCCTTATTTCATTTTTATTTAAGTCTCCACCAACTTCACCATGACTAAACATCAACTTTATAGTTCTTCCATTTTCCTTAGTAAATGCACATAAATTAAAAGTGGCTGTCACTCCATTTTCAAACTGTAATATATTTACCATATTATCTACAACATTATTATCACATCTATAAACACATCTTCCATATGGGCTTGTCTTAAGTATATTTAATAGATTCTCTTTAGTTGGATTTATATGAACAGCTCTATTTATACTTCTATCTTTTTCTAGATAAATTCTCTTTGCTGAATATGGGCATTCTTTTTCGACTAAACACTGAAGACAATTTTGTGCCATCTCTCCACTAGCATTTTGGTTATTAAGATGCTTTAAACTTCCAAATGCAGATATTTTTTTACATCTACTTCCTACTAAATATAATAAAATATCCATATCATGACAGCTCTTAGCTAAAATTAAAGGGCTTGTTTCATTGCTATTTCTCCAATTCCCTCTAGTAAAGCTATGTGCAAAATGCCAATATCCTATATTTTCATTGTACTGTATACTAACAAGTTCTCCTAACTTTTTACTTTCTATAATCTCTTTTAACTTATTATAAAATGGAGAATATCTAAGTACATGACAAATCATAAAAATCTTATCTTTATACTTATCACACAAATCATTTATATGTACCAAACCATCCAAACTGTTAGACATTGGCTTTTCTAATAATATGTGATAACCTTTTTCAAGAGCTAGTTTTGCTACATCATAATGTCTATCATCATTCGTAGCTATTATTACTGCATCTGCCATCTTGTCCTGTTTAAAAAAGTCTTCTAAAGTTTCAAATACATTTTCACTATCTAGGTTATATTTTTGTGTAAATAGTTCTCGTCTTCCTTTTTTAGGTTCTGCTACAGCAACTATTTCACATACATCAGAATTTTCATAAATATATGGAGCATATGCATATGTTCCTCTATTACCTGCTCCAATCACAGCAACTTTCACTTTTTCCATACTTTAATTTATCCCCTTTATATTATTTATACTACTCTATTATAGTCTATTTTTATAGACATTTGGATATTTTTAATAAAAGAAACAGCAGTTATAATTTTTCAATTTTAACTGCTGTTATAAGTCAATATATCAAACATTTTAACTCAATTTTCTTTAATACAAAGACTTAAATATTCAATATAAATTATAAGAACACTTTTATCTAGCTTACTTCTTCTTTTCTTTATCTAATTTATCTAATTTCTTATTGTATAAAAACATATAAAAAGCTGCTGAAAATACTATTAAATATCCAACAACACTTAACATATCTGGATAAACATTGAATAAGAATATACTTAAAATTGCTGAAAAGATTATATTACTATAGTCAAATATAGAAATTTCCTTAGCAGGTGCATACTTATATGCTAAAGTTATTCCAAATTGACCTAGACTTGCAAATACTCCACCTAGTAATAGATATATAAGTTGCATAAGAGTCATTGGTTCGTATACTGCAAAAGCAATTGGCCCTACAGTAATTAATGAAAAAACTGAAAAGAAAAATACGATTGTGTAGTAATCTTCTCTATCTCCAAGAACTCTTAAACAAGTATATGCCATTGCTGCAAATACAGCTCCTGCAATTCCTCCAAGATATGGAATTACTTCTACACTAAATGTTGGTTTTATTATGAATAAAGCTCCTATAAATGCAATTATAATAGCTCCTATCTGCTTTACATTTATTTTTTCTTTTAGAGCAATTGCACAAAATATAACTACAAGGAATGGACTCATTTTATTTAGCATGTTTGCATCTGAAAGCATCAACCTGTCAATTGCATAATAGTTAAATATTACTCCTAGAGTTCCAAATATTGACCTATATAAAAGTACTTTTAAATTTTCTTTTTTACCAGTTAGACTACCTTTGTGTTTTATGATAAGCCAAAAAGCTATTACAGCTGATACTAGATTTCTAAAGAACACTTTTTGAAAACTTGGTAAATCTCCAGCTAGTTTTACAAATGCAGACATCATTGCAAAGCCAAGAGCTGATGCTATTATAAACATTATACCCTTTATTCTATTTGATTTGATTGTACTACTCATATTTACCTCTTTTCTATATAAATATATAAAGCTGTATTTATTAATTAAAGACTTAGACTTTATACATTAAATAATAATTATCTAAATATTCCAATTTATACTATAATTAAAAGTGTAAATTATGTCAAGTAACTAATAAATCTTTTCAATTAATAACAATAATAATTATAGTTAAAAAGTTATATGTTTTTATGGATTATTATCAGAATATATAATATAATTTTATATAGTATAGACTTTTTTTAATTTATTATTTAGATTTTTAATAGACTTTTTAATTATGGAGGTATTTAAAATATGGAAATAAAAAGATATGAAGGAACTGGAAGAATGAGTAGAGCTGTAGTTTATAACAATACAGTTTATTTATGTGGACAAACTCATGCTGAAGGCGGAATAATTGAACAAACTACTGAAGTTTTAGCTAAAGTAGAAGATTTATTGAACAAATACGGTTCAGATAAACAACACTTACTATCTGTTACTATTTATTTAAGAGATATGAAAGATTTTGAAGCTATGAACTCTGTTTGGGATGCTTGGGTCGAAAAAGGATTTGAGCCTGCTAGAGCTTGTGTTGAAGCTAGACTTGCTAGAGAGCATTTATTAGTTGAAATGAGCGTTGTCGCAGCTACAAAATAATGAGGCTAAAGAATAAGAGGCTGTCTCAAATATAGAGATAAGCCTCTTATTAATACATATAAACTTATTTATTTTCTATTGGCAATATTAATCTAGATGGATATTTACCTCCATGATAAATTGTATTCTTTGATTCTATATACTCAGTACTATTGTAACCATCTGTTGTGTTACTATTTTGGAAAATAAAGTTTTTAGCACTAGATGTTATATCTAGTCTAATTTTATGACCAACTTTAAATGTATTTGATATTTTTGAGGTTATAATCGTAAACTTATAAATCTCTCCTTCTTCCATAAACTCTGACTTATAAAAACCATTTCTAAATCTAGCACTAAGTATACCGTCAGCTAATTTAATTGAATTTCCATCTAAATCTACATCCATAATTTTTATAACCCAGTCAGTATCTCTGGCAGAACTTGATGCAAAGAACTCTAACTTTATATCACCTGTTATAGTAAATTCTTCGCTAAAAACATCTGATGTATAACACAACATGTCACTTCTTTTTTCCAAATCTTTGTAGTTGTTTGGGACACCAACTTCATTTTCTGACATATCAATTAGTTGTATTGATGGGTCTTTTGGATTATATATATAACTATCACACTTTTCTTCTAAAGCCCTATCAAATACTAATTTTCCATTTCCCAAAGATGTATTAGCATCTCCATCACTCATTAGATACATACTTTTATCAATTTTTTTTGTTATTGGCCAATTTTCTTCTGTCTTCCACTCATTAGAACCTACAGAGTAATACTCTATCGAAGCAGTCTTATCTATATTATTTTCTATACCTTTTAAATATTTATCGAACCATAATAGATAATTATAATCCAAATCATATCTTAATGAATTATTTCCCAAAGAAATACCATTTATATCTCTTAAAGTATTTGAATTGTGCATCCATGGACCTAGAATAGCCTTTCTCTTTCCTTTTTCATAATCCTTTATAACATCTAAGGCCTCTGTCGTTCCCATACCATTATCATCATACCACCCAGATATAACCAACGCAGGTACATTTATTTTTTCTTTTTGTAGATGCCAATCCATCATATCCCAGTATTCATCTTTTTCTACTCTCTTTAGCCATTCTTCCAGAAATTCAATTCTATATCCAAGAGCTTCAACAGGTATATTCTCTATTGGTCTTATATTTAAAACATCATCCCAGTCATTTCTTACCATTTTACTTCTATCAACTTTATTTCTTGATACCATAAATGCCCATGCAAGCATACCAGAGACAAAAGCTCCTCCTTTTCTTGGTATGTCAATAAAAGGGCTTCCTGATGTTACTATACTAACCAAAGCCTTAAGATGCTTGTTACTTGAAGATGCAGCTGCCCATTGAACATAACCAAGATATGATGCTCCAAGCATTCCAACTATTCCATTTGACCAATCTTGTGATACTATCCAATTTATAGTACTATCTCCATCTTCTTTCTCATGAATCATAGGTTCCCACTTACCTTCTGATTCATTTCTTCCCCTAACATCCTGTATTACAACAACATATCCTCTTTGTACGTATTTATAATATATTTCTTTATCATTTTCTTTTCCATAGGGGGTCCTCATAAGTATTGTTGGTGCTTTTTTAGTAGAATCTAGAAAATTAGGAAGATATACATCTGTAGAAAGTCTTATTCCATCTTTCATATCAATCATATAATTTCCATCAAATTTTATAGAATATATCTCCTCGTTTTTATGAGTTTTCTTCCATTCTTTTAATATAGTATAATCCTCATATCCATCCATAATTAATATAGTACAAGTTTCTCTAGACAAACAGATAAAACCGACTATTTTATTATCCACAATAATTATATCTAGTGGAAACTTTTTATTTCTTTGAACCCATATGTATTCATTAAGCTTAGAGTATGTTTCTCCCAATTTATTTATAACTCTGTCTTTATCTGTGTTCACTAAACTTTCAGTATATACATCAAAGTTATCAAATAAAAATTTTAAATCTATTTTTGTAAGATTTAAATAGTATGTATTTTCTTCCGTATCTATTTGTTTTAAGCTTTCTATTTTATTTGTAAAAGGATTCAATTTTTCAAGTAACAAATTATCATCAAAGATTACATTTCCACTATATAATCCAGATATATATAACTTAAATTTTGCCAATTAAAGCACCTCCTATAATCCTATAGCCATCTTTATTGCATATGCCACTGAGATACCTGCATAGTTTCCTAATACTCCACCAATTACTCCCATGACGACTGCTACACTTACAAGTGAATTCCATTTTGCAGAAGCAGCTACTAAAGCTGAAGTAGGACCATCAGCAATTGCTCCTACTATAGAAAGTATTACATATTGATACTTTATCTTTAAAAGTCTAGTTATACATAAATGGAAAACAAATGAAGCAAAAATTATACTAAAACAGTAAAGTGTTATGGTAAAAGTTGAGCCTAAAAACTCTTTTATATCTACTGAAAAACCTATAGTACATAAAAAGAATAATGCAACAAATAATCCTAAATCTAAATTTCCCTTTAATTTCTTTACTGGCTTTAATTGAGCAATTATAATTGAAATTGTTGTGACTAAAAGAATTCTTGCTGCACTACTAAAACTTGAATTAAAATATCCAGCAAGTATTGTTGCAACCTCTGTAACAACAAAACCTATAGCCAACATCCAAGCAATATCTTTAATACTCCATTCTTTTGACTCCATAAATTCTTCATTCTGACAATCCTCTAATTCCGATTCTTCTACATGATATGGCCAAAGTTTTTTAAACTTCTTTGAATTTTTTAGTATAGCTGGTAGAGCAAACATAAATATCAATGTTGGTACTCCAATTACATAATCTGCTGCATTTGCAGCAGCAAGAGTCTGTCTACTTACATTAAGACCTGTTCCAATGGCTGTAAGATTAGCACTTCCTCCAGTATATGTACCCACAAACATTCCAGCAACTTTCCAACCTTCTGATATTTTTTCTGCAAATACTAGTCCAAATAAAAATGCCATAATACTTACAGTTATTACTGCTACAAAAATTGCAATCAAGGGTTCTCTTGATAACTTTGTCATTTCTTTTAAATCAACACTCATCAGCATTATAGTCATAGAAACTGGAATAGCATATGTAGAAATAGTTCCATATAACTCAGTACTTACTGGTACTACTTTTAAGTTTGAAAGTATTATTCCCATTATGATTATTGTAAGTGCTGGTCCTAAGCTTTTAATGGCTTTGTATCTTTGTAAGTAAAAACCTAATGCAATCATTGATGTCATTACAGCAAGTATACTACCTGGATTTGAAAAAAGTGTATTCATATTTAACCTCCAATTTTATCATAAGTTTACTTCTACTCCTAAACCTGGTTTATTGACAAGATTCATAATATCTCCATCCATTACAAATCCTCCAGATATACTTTTTGATTCTTCACAAAACATAAAACTATCAAGGTCAGCTTCTGTTATGTTCTTTTTAGATGCTATTAAATTTGCTGCTGCTGTTATACCAATTCTCGTTTCTAGCATACACCCTAACATACAATTTACTCCACTTGCTTCAGCTATGTTATTGATTTTTATAGCAGGATATATTCCTCCTGATTTCATCAGCTTAATATTAAATGTATCGACTGCATTCTTTTTTATAGCTTTAATTGCATCTACTGGTGAATGTAACGATTCATCTATCATAATCTTTGTATTACTCTTATTTCTTATGTAAGCAGTACCATCTAAATCCCAATGTGGAAGTGCTTGTTCAATTGCATCAACACCAAATTCTTCTAGCCTTTTGATAGTATTTATACTACTATTTACGTTCCATCCTTGATTTGCATCAATTCTAATTCTTATACTCTCTCCAACAGCTTCTCTAATTAGCTTTACAGCCTCAATATCATCTTCAGGATTTATACCTGCTTTAAGCTTCAATATCCTAAATCCTTCTTTAACTCTTTCTAAAGCTTCTATTGCCATTTTTTCTGGTTTATCTATACTTATAGTAATATCGGTTTGAACTTTATTATCAAATCCTCCAAGAACTTTATAAAGAGGTACATTCATAATTTTACCCTTAATATCATATAAAGCCATGTCAATAGCCGCTTTTGCAGAAGTATTACCTATAATAATTCCATCCATGATTGTATGTATAGTTTCAATATCTAGTGGGTCTTTCCCTATTAGCTCTTTTTTAAACATAAGTAATACTGAAAGTACATTATCTAAAACTTCACCTGTGACTGCTGCAAGAGGTGCTGCTTCACCAAATCCACAATACCCTTCATCAGTTTCAATTTTTAAAATTATACTTTCTCCATATTCAATTACTCCAAATGAAACTACTACAGGTTTTTTTAATTTAATTCTCAGCTTTTCAAATTTGATATCTGTTATCTTCATATTACCCTCCTTATTTTTTGAAGTTATAATTCAATTTTTAAAATTTTATACTTAAAATTATATTATTACTTCAATATATATGTCAAGCTAATTTACTGAAAATTTATTATTTTCTAAAATATGCTGTAATAATATTATTCCACTTAATACTCCTTCACTAAATTCTTTTTTGCTATCATTTTCTTTGTATTAATTCAGCAATAATTTATTTTCATAGGCTTTTATTTGCATTTAATTAATTTTTAATTGTCAAAATCTACTATGTATTCTTATTGCCACTACTTCTATGTTATGCTATAATTACTTTGTTTTAAGCGAATATTTTATATTAATTTTATTATTTGGAGGTTCTTATGCTAGGTGAAAAGATGAGAAATATAAGAAAAAGCAGGAAAAAAACATTAAGTGATGTTTCCAAATTGACAGATTTATCTATAAGTTATATCTCTCAAATAGAAAGAGATGCTATTGAACCATCCTTGTCTTCATTGAGAAAAATTGCTGAAGTTTTAGACACTCCTTTATATATGTTTATGGATGATAACAATACTGATGATTTAGTCATTAGAAAAGAAGATAGAGTTATGATGAAATTTCCAAAAAGTGAAATGTTTTACGAGATAGTATCTCCAATGCCTACATCTGAATTTACACCTTCAATTTTATTTGTAGAATTTGAACTTAGACCAGAAAGTGAAGATGCTAAAGATTATATCTATCATGCATCAGAGGAAATCATGGTAGTAACGAGTGGTATGGTTGATATTTGTATGGGTGAAAAGGTAGTAAGATTAAATCCAGGTGACTCAACATTTATAAAATCTAATGTACCACATAAAATCATCAATCCAAGTAAAGATACAATAGCTCGTGGATATGGAGTTATATCGCCTCCAATTTGGCCAATAAAATCTAAATAAGATTTATATAACATATCTACTTTTTATAGATACTAAAAAAGATTTAAATATCACTTTTATTTTAAATTGAAGTATTTATTTAAATTTAATATATTTACTCAAACTAAAAAATAGCTATTTGACTAATCTAAACCATTTTAATTATGGTAAATAGTAAATAGCTATTTGTAAGTTATATTTTAAATTTTAATAAAAATTGTATCTATTAATCTTAAATTAAACTGCTATATCGCTTAATACCTTTGCTTTGACAATTCTTATATTCTTCATACTCTTATAAATATCTTGAATCTTATCTTCTTGTTCTCTCAACAATCTATGTGCTTCATATATATCTACAAATTCAAATTTTACTACATCATTTGGCTTTGCTTGTGCTAACTTATACAAATCTACACTTATAACATTCCCTATCTTAGTATAACCACCACTAGTCTGTCTATCGGATAACATTATAATAGGTTTTCCATGCCCAGGTACTTGTATAGCTCCATAAGAAATACCGTCAGATATAATATCTGCTCCATTAAGGTGCTTTATACTCTCTCCATCTAGTCTACAGCCCATTCTATCTATTTCATTTGTAACTTTGTATTCATTTGATAAAAATTTTTCTACTTCATCTTTAGAAAAAGCATCAAATTGAGGTCCTTTTACAATTCTTAGTATGATTTCTGAACTATAAGTTGGAATATATTTTAAATTTAATTTTTTATTTATTGTAAAATCTTTTTCCTGAATAAAAGTATTTATATAATCACCTTTTTTAAGTGCTCTACCTTCAAACCCACCAATTTTGGCTCTTGTATAAGTTGACTTGCTTCCCATTGCAAGTGGGATATCTATTCCACCAGCTATTGACACATATGCTCTAGCACCTGATTTCACACCTCTAAATGATAATACATCACCTGGATTTATTTGATATGACCTCCAGTTTTGAATCTCTTTTCCATTTATTCTAGCTCCTAAATCTCCACCAGTTACTGCTATTTGCGTATATTCATCAAATGTAATTGTAGGGCCTAACATTAAAACTTCTAAAGAAGCCTCATCTTCAGAATTTCCAACCAATATATTTCCTACTCTATGTGCATACTCATCCATTGCCCCACATCCAGATACACCATATTGCCCATATCCAACTCTACCTCTGTCTTGTATTAATGTTTGGAAACCTCCTAATTCAACTTTGAATCCCATATATACCACTCCCTGTACTATAACGATATTTAAATATTTAAGTTATTTTTTTCGATTTCTATAAATTCATCTAATGTTATTGGAACAAATTTTATAAAATCTCCAGCTCTAAGTAAAATCTGTTCCTCTCTATTTTCATCATATAATTTTAAAGGTGTCCTACCAATTATTTGCCATCCACCAGGACTATCGATAGGATATACACCAGTCTGAGAACCCGCTATTCCAACACTTCCACCATAGATTTTAGTTCTTGGCACCTCTAATCTAGGGGTAGCTATTCTTTCATCCATACCTCCTAGGTATGGAAATCCAGGAGTAAATCCTAACATATATATCAAGTACTCTCTACTTGTGTGTATTTTTATAACCTCATCTACAGTAAGATTATTATGTCTGGCAACATTTTTAATATCTATACCAAAAACCTCATCATAGCATACTGGAATCTCATGTGTTTTAGGTTTTGGTAATACTATACTTTCCAAATTATCTTCTATTTTTTTCAGACTCTCAATCAAACTATCAAAATCTATTTTCAATGGATTATAGCTTATCATAAGTGACCTATACATTGGCACCATTTCTGTTACAATCCCTTTAAGATTTGATATTTCTATTGCTCTCATAAATGAAATTACTTTTTTGTTTATATCTTCTGATATCTCATTTCCAAATTCAGCAACCACTGCCTTATCTCCTGATAGCAAATATCTAGTTTCCATAAATGTCACCTCTTTTAAATTAAGCAAATAAAGCACCTAAACTACCAAGAGAAGTTATTCCTGTATAGGCAGATATTAAAACTACTATTAATCCAAATATTAAAAGCCATGTAGGGTGTTTGTAATCTCCAACAATATCTTTTCTTTTAGAAGCTATAAGCATAATTCCTAATGTGATTGGAAGTATCAATCCATTTAAAGCACCTGCTAAAATTAATAAAGTCGCTGGCTTTCCTATAAATGCCATTATAAGTGTTGATATTGCTATAAATGCTATTATAAAATATTTTTCATATTTCTCTATAAAAGGATTTAATGTCTTTAAGAAAGAAACTGATGTATAAGCAGCTCCTATAACTGATGTAATTGCAGCAGACCATAATACAAGCCCAAAGAATTTATATCCTATTGCTCCTGCGCTAAATTTAAAAGCTGAAGCAGCTGGGTTTTCTGGGTCAAGTTGAAGACCTTTTGAAACTACTGCTAATATTGCTAAAAATAGAAGAACTCTCATCATTGTTGCAACTAATATCCCTAAAAAAGAAGATTTAGTTATTTCTTTTATATTTTCTTCTCCTGTTATTCCACCATCTATTAATCTATGTCCTCCAGCAAAAGTTATATAACCTCCAACACTTCCTCCAAGTAGAGTTATTATTGGGAATATCAATCCTTTTGGGTTTTCTGGTTTTACCATTCTAAAAACTGCATCTCCAATAGGAGGATGATTTGATATTGCTACATATCCAACTATAATTATCATACCTAATGCTAAAAACTTAGTTATCTTATCTACTAGAGAATTTGAATTTTTTGACATAAATACAAATATCGCTATCAATCCACTTAATATAGTTCCTAATGTCATATTCATATTAAACATTACACTCATACCAAGTGCAGCTCCACCAACATTTCCTATATTAAAAGCTAATCCTCCAAGAGCTACTAAAAAAGCTACTAAATAGCCTAATCCAGGTATTATTTTATTTGCTATATCTTGACCTCTAAGTCCTGATACACCAATTACTCTCCATACATTTACTTGAGCTCCTATAAAAAGAATTGTTGTAATTAAAATTACAAATGAAAAACTCGGTCCAAAATCTTGAGTAAATTGTGCTGTCTGAGTTAAAAACCCTGGGCCAATTGCTGATGTTGCCATTATAAATGCTGCCCCTATAAGTGCTCCAACATCCTTTTTATTTTTTGCTTTATCAGTAATATTTTTTGTACTCATATTTTATCTCTCCCTCATATTATCAGTTTTATACTGTGTTCTCTGATGAACAAACTTCCATATTTTCTAATGGACAAACTTCTATATTTTCTAATTCAAAACGCTTTCTTATTTCTTTAACAAACTCTATTGCTTTTGGATTATCACCATGTACACATATAGAGTCTGCTTTTATATTTATAACTTCACCTGCTAAAGTTTCTACAGTTCCTTCTTTTACCATCTTAACAACCCTATCTATTGCGTGTTTTGTATCGTGTATAACTGCACCATCTACACTTCTTGGAACTAAAAACCCATTATTATCATAAGCTCTATCTGCAAATACTTCATTTGCAAATTTAAGCCCAATCTCTTTAGCTGAATTTATCATTTCACTATTATATAGACCTAACAGTATAATATCCTTATTGACTTCATATATAGCTTCACAAATACCCATAGCCAACTCTTTATCTTTAGCTGCCATGTTGTATAAGGCTCCATGTGGTTTTACATGTTGTATGTTACATCCATTTGAATTTGCAAATGCCATTAAAGCTCCTAATTGATATTTTGTATAATCTTTAGCTTCTTGCCTAGTTATTTTCATCTCACGCCTTCCAAATCCTATTAAATCTAGAAAACCAGGATGTGCTCCTATTTTCACTCCATTTTTTTTTGCAAATTGAACTGTTTTTTCCATATGACTAGGGTCACCTGCATGAAACCCACAAGCTATGTTAGCTGATGAAATATATTTTAAAACCTCTTCATCTAAACCAATTTTATATGTTCCAAAACTTTCTCCTAAATCACTATTTAAATCTACTTTATACAATTTATGACCTCCCTTGCTAACATTTTGATAGAATAAGTAGTTTTAATTCTTAAATTTTGTTTATTTTATATATTGCATGAAATATTTTATTACTTGTATTCAATTTTATTTTTACAACTATTCTATTGCATTTAATTAATATAATTTTACCATTTAAGGGATATTTTTGCAATTATTTTAATCAAGCATTCATTTGTATTTCTTTTTCAAAAAATGCTTTTACTATTTTTTAGTTAATAATTAATTATTTCAGCTTAAAACAAGGGCTTTAGCCTTCATTTTTAAAGTATTTTTCATTTTTAATCACTTTATATGCAAGACAGAATCATTTTTCTTCATTCATTTGTTTGTTTCATCTATATAATTATCATTATTTGTATGTAAAATATCTTTATATTTTTATAAGCAATTCTTTATATAGTTTTAAGTATGATAAAATCGTGTATACTAAATGCAAGTTAAAATATTATTTTGAAACATGCACAATATTTGTACATATTGTAGACATCTAAACCTATAAATTATAAAATAGTATTGTTAAGATTATATATTTTTTAACATAAATTTTGTATTGGGGGAAAAACAATGGATAAAAACTATACGATGCCAATATACCAAAAAATAGCATTGGATATTGCAAATAAAATATACACGGGCGAAATACAAGAAGATTCAGTATTATTTGGACGCTCTGTTTTGGCTGGTAAATACAATGTATCTCCAGAAACGATAAGAAGAGCTGTAAAAATTTTAGAGGACATTGGCGTTGTTAAAAGCATAAAGGGTAAAGGTGTTATTGTACTATCTCCAGACAAAGCTTCTTCTTTTATAAAAAAATATAGAGATATTACAAATATATCATCATATAAATCAACACTTTATAATTTAATAGATACTAAATCTAATTTAGAAAATGAAATATTAGATACTATAAATAAAATTTTAGACTATTCTAACAGACTTGAAATAATCAATCCTTTAGTGCCCGTTCAGTTCACAATAAATTCTAATTGTAAATATGTTGGTCAAACAGCTGCACAAACTAAATTTTGGCAAAATACAGGTGCTACAATAGTTGCAATTAAAAGAGGTGAAGAACTTATAATATCTCCTGGACCATATATTGAATTTTTAGAGGGAGATATTCTCTTAGTTGTTGGAGACAAACATATTTACAACTCTATACCAATGTTTTTATATGAAAATGAAAAATAAATTATACTATCTAGTATGATTGTATAAAAATTTAGAATGAATAACAAAAAAAGAGCTTCATATTTTACATAAAGCTCTTTTTAAATTCAAATAAATTTGACTTTGATTAATTTTTAAATATCCAATTCATCTTCTTTTTCCCAGCTTAAAGCTCTTGATACAGCTTTTTTCCAACCTTTATATAATTTACATCTCATCCCTTCACTCATATTTGGATTAAACTCTTTTTCTACTGACCATTTTGATGTAATTTCATTTTTTCCAATATAGAATCCAACAGATAGTCCTGCTAAATAAGCAGCTCCTAAAGCTGTAGTTTCTACTATCTTTGGTCTATCTATATCTACATTTAATATATCTGACTGAAATTGCATTAAAAAATCATTATTACTTGCTCCACCATCAACTTTTAATGACTTTAGTTTTAATTTTGAATCATTTTGCATTGCTTCCAATACATCTTTTGTTTGATATGCAATTGATTCTAATGTAGCTCTTACTATATGTTCTTTTTTTGCTCCTCTTGTAAGACCTAAGATTGACCCTCTAGCATACATATCCCAATATGGAGCTCCAAGACCTGTGAATGCTGGCACTACATATACACCATTAGTATCCTCTACTCTATTTGCATATATTTCACTATCTTTTGCAGATTCAATTATCTTTAATTCATCTCTAAGCCATTGAATAGATGCTCCTCCAATAAATATACTTCCTTCTAATGCATATGTTACTTTTCCATTAACACCCCAAGCAATTGTTGTAAGTAATCCATGCTTAGATTTAACTATGTTACTGCCTGTATTCATAAGTAAGAAACAACCTGTTCCATAAGTATTTTTTGCAGTGCCTTCTTCAACACAATTTTGACCAAACAATGCTGCTTGTTGGTCTCCAGCACATCCAGCAATAGGTATTTTAGCTCCTGATAGCATACGCTCATCTGTATGACCATAGGCATAGCTAGAAGGTTTTACTAATGGTAACATACTTATTGGTATATCTAATTCTCTTAGTATATCTTTATCCCATTCTAAATTATTTATATTGTACATCATTGTTCTAGATGCATTTGAGTAATCTGTTACATGTACTTTTCCACGTGTTAAATTCCATATTAACCATGTGTCTATAGTTCCAAATAATAGTTCCCCTTGCTCTGCTTTTTCTCTAGCTCCTTCTACATTATCTAATATCCATTTTACTTTTGTTGCTGAAAAGTATGCATCTATTAAAAGACCCGTTTTTTCTTTTATTGATTCTTCCAATCCTTTATGTTTAAGTTCATCACATATTTCCGATGTTCTTCTACATTGCCATACTATTGCATTATAAATTGGTTTCCCAGTATATCTACTCCAAACAATCGTAGTCTCTCTTTGATTGGTTATTCCTATTGAAGCAATTTCTTCTGGTCTTATACCTGCTGTTTCTATAACTTCTCTCATTACCCCACTTTGTGAACCCCAAATTTCCATAGGGTCATGTTCTACCCATCCAGCTTTTGGATAAATTTGATTGAATTCCTTTTGTGCAATTTTAACTATTTCGCCTTTTTTATTAAATAGTATAGCTCTTGAACTGGTTGTTCCTTGGTCTAGTGCCATTACATACTTCTTTTCCATTGCTATATTCTCCTTATCATATAATAATATTTAATTTATTAAAAATAAAAATCTAATATTACATATTTCAGTAAATAATTATACTTAAGTACAAATTTAATATACAAGAACTATTATACAAAATATCTTTGGAGTAAATCTACTAGCATTAGTAATATTATTGTTCTATAAAGAAAATAAGACTAGATAAAAGAGTGTTATAGTATTATATTGTAAATTTATCTTATGCTTAAATATTTTATCTTAAGTAGTAAATGCATAAAAATTTTTATAATTGATTAATATAAACTACAATATAATACTATTTCTCTCTTAATCTTTTTTACTCCTACAATCAATCAAAAGGCAATCTTAACTTATCAAAACAAATCTATGCAATCTATTCATATACTCTTTTACATTTTTATAGCAATTAAACCTATCAATATATATACAAATCAAAATAAACCATATATTTTCAACTATAATATGTTAAAATCATATTATGAGCATATTAATTTAAGCAAAATGTCATTTAGACTTTAATTTACTAGTTTTATATTATAAATTTCTATATTTTTAATTCCAAATGTCATTTAGACATTATTTGTAAAAGAAAGGAGTGTATTTTGTGGATACTTTAGGAAAAAGAATTGCTTATTTAAGAAACTCAAAAAAACTTACCCAACGCAAACTTATGGATATTTTAAAATTTGAAAACTTAGGTAAGTATGAAACTGGAGATAGAAAACCTAATTGCGATATACTAATGTCAATAGCTGATTATTTTAATGTTACGACTGACTGGCTTCTATATGGTAAAGAAGAAGTAAACTCCAATAATAGTGTAAAGGAAGATAAGGAAGACTACCTACATATTACTGATAATGAAATGACGATATTGAATCTATACAGACAATTAAATGAACGTGATAAAATAAAAATAGAAGGAATACTTGAACTTAAGATATCTGAATATAAAGACTTAAAAAAGCATTCCTCCAATAATAATGAAGATAAAATGGTTTAAATATACATAATTTGATACGATTTTACATCATCTATTAACCTTCTTTTTTTGTAGTATATTACTAAAATATGGATATTAGGTTATTTAAAAACAAGTATAGTCTAATTTCAGGCACATTTATAATATTTAGATTATCTTATCCATATTTTAGTTTGCATATTTTTAAAAATATAGTACATTTCTATGTATCATTTATGTTCCTAAGAAATGCATTATTCATGTTTTTAATTCCTCTAGCATCTTTCTATATACAATTGTACATCCTTTGTAATTCCCCTCTTTAAGAAGGCTTGAACATGTACTAGAGTACTTAGTTAAAATATCCAATCTTTCCATATTTAAACTTTTTATACCATTGAGAGCTGTAATAAAATCATCAATTGCTCTACAGCACTCTATAACTCCATCTGAATCTAATTTACACACAAGAATATTCACCTACTTTATATACTATTTATTAATCATCTTCTGAATATTCTATATTAAGTAATTGATAAATTGATGATTTATATTTTTTACCTGTTCTTCTTCCATTTAAAATAGCTGACAAATAGTTTTCATTAACACCTATTTTCTTCGCTAATTCCCTTTGAGTCATATTTAATTCAATAAGTCTTTGCTTGACTTGCACTCCCAAAAAAGGTATCCATTTTTTTCGAGCATCCATTTATCAACTTCCTTTCTAAGTAATTTATATCTACTTTTATATTTTGGTCTACGCACCTCCCTCTATTTAGTATATATTTTTAATATGTACACATATTAAGTATATAAATTTATTTAATACTAAATAAGATTTTTTGATTACTTTGTGCTAAAATTAGGATGTAAATTCGTATCATCAAGTTAATTATAAAGTCATTTTGACCTTAAGT
Organism: Clostridioides sp. ZZV15-6383; assembly: GCF_020657735.1. Classification (NCBI taxonomy): domain Bacteria; kingdom Bacillati; phylum Bacillota; class Clostridia; order Peptostreptococcales; family Peptostreptococcaceae; genus Clostridioides; species Clostridioides sp. ZZV15-6383. The sequence goes on from NZ_JAGWCV010000003.1 coordinate 41,122, forward strand.
CAATGATTTTTATGTCATTTTGACCTTTAATTTGCAACTATTTACATCTTAAGAAGTCTTTTTGACATTAATTGAATGGAGAGTGTTTATGGATACTTTAGGAGAAAGAATTGTTTATTTAAGAAAAGCAAAAAACCTTAAACAATATGAACTAGAAGAAATGTTGGGCTGTGACAACTTGAGTAAATTTGAGAGAAACATTAGAAAACCAAATTATGAAATATTAAAATCTATAGCTGAGATATTTAATGTTTCAGTGGACTGGCTATTAAATGGAGATAATCTATCACATAAATCAGATTTAATTTGCGATTCCTCCTCAAACTATCCACTTAATAGCATAAACTCTAATGAAATAAACCTTTTAAATAATTTTAGAAAGCTAAGTGATTATGATAAAGCCAAAATAGAAGGTATGATTGAATTAAAACTTCATGAATATAAAAAAGAGAAGGATTTAAGAAAAACTGAGTATAACAAAAATATAGATGAGAAAATAGATAAATAATTTTTATGTTGCTTTTGATACGATTTTACATCATTTCTTTGTTCTAATATTTTTATTTCATTTATTTTCTTTTTTATAGTTTTATGATAAAATAATTAGTATATTTTGCTTTACTTGAATGTAATTATTTATACAAAAGTCAAACATAATATAAATGTAGTAAATTTTTAGTTTCAAGTACTATCTCGTTATTATAACTAAATATTTATTAAAATTAGGAGGATAAAATGGGCTTAAGAGACAAATTCGCGCAATCATTTGCTAGGTCAAAAACTATGAGTGGCCCTGAGAAAAAGGCTAATGAAATAATGGGTAAATTGCTTCTTAAGAAAGCTATATTACCTATCGTTTTAATGTTCGTGATAATAATCGCTGGAGCTATGCTTAAAATCAATTCTTGGGTTACACTTGGCATAAATTTAGTTATTGCTGTTGGTGCTTTCTTCTACATAAGAAATTCTAGTAAAAAGTATCAGAACTTTAAACCTTATGTTGGCAATTTGATTAGTTTAGAGAAAAAGGGTAAAAAAGAGTATGTTGCTATTATAAAACAAGGTAAGTTACCAGTTAAGTTACAAATAACTTATGGTGGTGAAGACCTTGAACATATTAAGAAAAATCAAATGGTTCAGATAAGTTATAATCCAGATGCTAAAATAGCTATTTTGGTTAATAGACAATAATTTAATAAAAAAAGGAGTTGTCTTAAAATTGATTTTTTCTAATCAAGTTTTAAGCTCAACTCCTTTTTTGAATTTTTATATGTTATTTTTAGTACTTTTTTTATTAATATTTTAAACTATAAAATCCTTCTCAATGAAATAGGTCATTATATCCTATACTACTGTATCTTTTCCTAACAATATATAATCTGGTGCTACTGCTACTTTCATGTTATACACCTTCTTTTTGTAACATACCTTTTATATCAGTAACATCTTCCTTAATTTCCTCTACATCTGTTTTCATTATTCCCATTTGAACAAGTATATTCTTATTTATTTCTTGTTGTTGTGTAGATAATTCTATAAAATTTTCCACAGTTTTTTTATACATGTCTCTATCTTCTTTTTTCTCCTGCATAGTATTTTTAAATAATAGAGCACATAGTATACCTATTGCCCCTAGACTACTCAATTCGGTTATTAATTTATCCATTATAGCCTCCTATTATCTAAATTTTTATACTTATAGCTTTAATTTTTGTTATATTCTTACATCATGCAATGTTATATTTTCAATATTATCATTTTAATCTTTTGTATTTTAAATTGTAGGTGTAATTTATAGATTGAATAAATATATTTACAATTTTCTAATTATTGTTTTGGAGTTACTTTGGTATTTTTATTCTTTTATATTCTTTTAAGTCTAATGTAAAATACACATCTCGAGTCCCATCTCTTTCTTCATAGCTAAAACCCTCAATTATGACCTCCATATTTATATTTGTTTCTGTAATAGATAATTAAATTCCTTAGTCTCTAAAAAGTACAGTGCAGTTTGAATATCTGCCTCTCCTTTTATTACATAAGCTAACAACTTATTTGGAGTATTAACATTTCCCATCAAAGCTAAATTTATATATTCTTTATTTTCAGCAGATAAATCAGCTGGTATATCCTCTTTTTCATGTACTTCATTAAGACCTAGTGCCTTAGTATCTTTAAGCACCATTGCAATTATTCCTCTAGCTGAACGTTCTTTAACAGTAGTAGCTAGCTCCTTAAATGATATGTTGATACTTGGTAATCCTATAGCCATACTATTACCCTCCTAAATTTAAATTAATTTCTTCCATATTTTCATATACGACTTCTTCTTCATATACACCATCAAGATAGTTTAATGTAATTGAAAAGTTCAATACATAAATTGACTCATCTTTTTTTATACTTTGTTCTAATTTTGCTATACTTAATTTTCTGTCTTTTACCTTTATATTTCTGTTGAATAGCTTATTTAATTCGTCTGAGATTTCATACATTCTAATACTGTTTGATTGTGGTTTTGGTAAGTATTTTATAGAGATAACAATATCTTTGTTATTCGTATTTGACATTATGGGTGTACAAACAACTGACAGTATACTTACAAAAAAAACAAGACCCTTCAGAGCCTTGCAAACTTTCATCATCAATAAAAACATTTTCAGTAAAATTTTTTTTGAGAATCTCAATAATTGTTTCTAATATTTCTTTGTATTTAAGCAAATAATCACCACTCTATCGCTAAATATTCTTGCTTAATCTGATAATCTTACTATAAATGATATAAGTCATTTTTAAATAGACATCTCATTTATTCATGTCAAGTATCTTCTATATTTCTAGGTAATATCATTCTTTTCAATTTATCACCTCCTTCAATATGGATTTCTTTCACAATAACATTATCTCACATATTTTATAGTCTATTGTTGCAATGGTTTATATAAAGTGTTGTAAAATTGTCCTATTTTTTATAATATCTCACTCAATTTAAATATCATCTTTTTCTTTAAATTGTAGCATGATGTTCTATCTAAGTGCAGTTTCATAGATATATACGTCATATTGTTTTTTGTTTTACTATTATAAAAAAGATTAAAAAACTCCATTTCCATATCATTTAAACATGTTAGAGCATTTTCTATTTTTTCTTTTTCTATTTCTATATCTTCTTTTTCCATTTTTAATTTTCTTAACCTTTCCTCCCTTTTTAACACCTCATTTTCCACAGAAGAACTTATATTATATGTGTTACTAGTCTTTTCTGTATATACCATTGCTCCACATCCAGAGTACTCATTCTCACATCTTTTTATGTCCAAGCTAATATTCTTTATCTTTATATCAAAATACTTATAATTATGTAATCTTTCATCTGTTTCTTTAAATAATATATCTTTTTTGTTTTCCATAGTACTTCTCCTTTTTTATATACTTATTATTAGCTTCAAATTTACAATAATCTCTTTAGCACAAAGTTTTTTACTAATCTTATAATTTTAAGAACATTTTATTCTATAACTATATAAAAAAACTTCTTAGCCATAAGAAGACCAGGATTTTTTATACGTCCAGCATCATTAAGAATATTTTGTTCTTACATATTTACATTATATAGAATTATTTGTTCTTTATCAATACATTTTAGAAAAAAACATTCTTTTTGTGCTTTATTAGTTTTAATTTTTAGAACAATTTGTTATAATCTATACATAAGGTGGTGTTATAATGTTTGCCAAAAGATTAAGAGAACTTAGAAAGGAATTTGGATTTACTCAAAGAGAACTCGGTGAAAAAGTAGGAGTTTCCCAAAGAGTCTTAGGGTACTATGAAACAGAAAACAGATTTCCTGATGAACACATTTTAAATAAGTTAGCTGATGTATTTAATGTATCAGTTGATTACCTTCTTGGAAGAACCTTAGTTAAGGAAAATATTGATACAGTAGCTGCACATAGAAAAAATCCACATGAAGAATTACCTGAAGAAGCACAAGAACAACTTAATGATTATATAGAATTTTTACTAAATAAATATAAAAAAAAATAAACCATATAATGAGCAGTCTATTTTCCTGCTCTTTTAATATAATTTTAAAGCAAACATACATTCTATTTTAGGGGGATTTTTATGAATAATTTGGATAAGCTTTTTGAATTAGCTTCTCAAGAAGAGATAATAATTCATTATACCACTTATATTGCAGGTGATTTAGAAGGACTATATATAAATAAACACGGTATGAAAATCATATCATTACTCAGTAATTTAAAACAAAATACCAGAAAACTTACATCCATCTTGGCTGAAGAACTTGGGCATCATTTTACTAGTCTTGGATACTACGTATCCTCTTATAATGATTATTATACAAAAATCATTATAGATAAGTGCGAAAATAAGGCCTTAAAATGGGCTTGTGAATTCTTAATTACTGAAGAGGATATAATAAGCATAATTAATTCTGGCGTCACTTGCGTTTATGAAATGGCAGATATACTTAATGTAGATATTAATTTCTTTCAAAAAAGATTGGAATTCTTATCATTAAAAAAACACTCTTTATCACTTGGAAATAATAAACATCTAATATTAACCAATTTGCCATATTTCTACATATTTGATCCAATTTCATAATAAAAATGGTAGTAGTTTTAATTGATTTAACAATAAAATCTATATATTTATTTTAACAAATTTTGGTTTCTATAAATTCAATATTAATATATAATAATGATATCATACTATTTAAAATTCTAAAAACAAATACATGCTTTTGTTAAGAAAGGTTGTTTGATGAATGTATAAAGAAAAGTTGTTTGATAATTATTTTAAGTTCTTAGCACTATTTTTTTGGCCAATAATGTGGTATAAGTGGATAGTAATTTCAAATGGTACTCTTGAAAATATGTTATTTACCACATATGCAATTATTGCAATTGTTTTCATCATTTTATATTCAGCATCTATGATAAAATATAAAGACATTACACAAATAGATTTCTTTTACAGGATAAGTACTCTACTTGCTTTTATATTTACACTTTTTAGCTTTTTAATATATCCAAAGAGTTTATTTTTCTTGTATTTAAAGATTATTTTTACTGGAGTATGCTTTTATTATTCAATAGTAAAAACCCTTAAATTTAAGCATGACGAAGGTGTAGTGGGTATTATGAGCTCACTTTTATTGATTATAATAACTTTGTTCTACTAAATTTAATTCTATTTGACTTAATATGACCTTAAATGTTAGACATCTACATTGTTTTCTGATATTATTTAAGATGGTAGTTTTTATATTAATAATGAAATACACTATGAAGGAGTTAACTATTATGGAAAAAAAAGTTTTAGTAACAGTTGGAGAAAAAGAGATAACTAATATTGATATTGAAAATGCATTAAAATCATTAGACCCTTATCAAGCTATGCAATTCAAAACTGAAGAAGGAAAAAAACACTTATTAAATGATTTAGTAAATCAAGAATTATTCTTCTTAGATGCTAAAGAAGAAAAATTAGATGAAGAAGAAATATTTAAGTTAGAAATGAAAAAGATAGAAGAAAATGTATTAAAGCAATTTGCTATAAATAAAGTTTTATCTAGTGTTGATGTGACAGAAGATGAAAAAGTAAAATTCTTTGAAGCTAACAAAAGCTCTTTCTCTAAACCAGAAAGTGCAACTGCTAAGCATATATTAGTGGATAGTGATGAAAAAGCTAAAGAAATACTTGCTCAAATAAAATCAGAAGAAATATCTTTTGAAGACGCAGCTCTTAAACATTCTTCTTGTCCATCTAAAGACATGGGTGGTGATTTAGGAACATTTGGTAGAGGTCAAATGGTTCCTGAATTTGAAGAAGCTGTATTCTCTATGGCTAAAGGTGAAATAAGTGAACCAGTTAAAACTCAATTTGGATACCATATAATAAAATTAGAAGACCTTCAAGAAAGCACAGAATCTACATTTGATGAAGTTAAAGCTGAAGTTGAAAAAAGTTTATTATATCAAAAACAAAATGAAGTTTATGGCAAGAAAATAAACGCTCTTAATGCTAAATACGGAAACCTTGTAAAATATAACGATTAATCATAAAGTAATGTATAAAAAAAGCTGTCTTTTCATAATATTTCTTGGAAAAGACAGCTTCTTATATTAAAGTTTAAATATTTAATTTCATATTATTATTCTTTTATTACAAAGAACTCTGGTTAAAAATTTGAAAAGTTTAAAGAAAATTTTTAATTATCGTTAGCTAAATTTTTATATCCACGTATTATCTCATAGCAGTAACCTATTACATCTCTTCTTTTTATTATCCCAATAAATGTATCTTGGTCATCTATAACAGGAATAAAATTTTGATTTAAAGATTTTATAACTAAATCTTCAATATCTGCATTGATGGAAACAGGAGAATTATCCATTTTTCTATTGATATCTGTCACTGGAACATCTTCCAATCCTTTTAAGTCCAGATTTAAGTCGTTTTTTAATGTCCATAAAAAATCACCTTCTGTTATAGTTCCAATATATTTACCATCCTTACTTATTATTGGAATTGCAGAGTATTTGTGATATTCCATTTTTTCTAGTGATTGCCTTATAGTGTAGTCTTCATATATATATGCTACTTCACTTTTTGGTGTTAGAAAGAATAATATGTTCATTACACTACCCACCGTTACTGAAAACTTATAAATATTATTCAATACTTATAATGTTACTTTTTTGCAGTAACTTTCTCCTTTCTTATTTTCTAAGTATTCTCAAATACTATACGCTGTAACAAGCGCTTTTCTTTTGGTCATTTTAATATCATTATGCTTTATTAAGATTCTTATATGGTCTATCAGTATCACTTATTCTCTTTTTAGAAAAATCAACTAAAAATTAATTGACTTAAACTTAGCCATAATAATTTTACTCTACACTATTAATTTTAACATATTTATCTTATTATTAATGATTTTATTTTAATAAATTTAATTTATTTTGCTATTAATTTTATTTACAAAAAATGAAAAAACCGCTAAACGATTAGCGGTTTATCTCTCATATTACTAGAACACTAATATATATGAATTTTTAATTATAATCTAACTACGTTAGCAGCTTGAGGACCTTTAGCTCCATCTACTACTTCAAATTCAACACTTTGTCCTTCTTCTAATGTTTTGTATCCATCTCCAGTTATAGCTGAGAAATGTACGAAAACATCTCCTTCACCTTCTACAGATATGAATCCAAATCCTTTTTCATTGTTAAACCATTTAACTACACCAGTTTTCATTAATAAATCCTCCTAAAAAAACACAATTATTTAGCTACTCTTTTCTGTAACTTTAGTACTACTCTATCATATATAGCTATGTTTGTCAATTATTATTATTTTTATACATTAATAATCAATTTTTTTACTTTATAATTTTAAATCACTATTCTCTTTTATACTTTATTTTTCTTTATATTTTTTCAATAATTTATTTTTATTATATGAAATCTTATGGATTTATCACTCCAGCCTAAATCCCAAGGAACCAGCATTCTGTCAGTATTATGGCAAGTTACCAAAGGATAGCCTCTTGAGTCTAATCCTGTTACTGTCGAAACATGTGTTATTCTACCCTTTTTCTCATAACCAACAAAATCTCCTGGACGTAGATTATAAGCTTGTTTGTATACTTCCTCATAAGAACCTTTAGCAATTAATGAACCTCTTCCACTATACAGTGCATAATTTTTGAAAGCTTGTGCATTTACCCATGCTTTTGTACCTGCTCTTTCACTATAATTCCAGATTGAGTTCTTTTTGAATCTTCCACTTTCAAACATTATCTGTGATGCAAAGTTTGCACAATCTCCACCTTCTGGGTTATAATCCCTATAGTTTGGATTAAATTTCATACCATGTTCTTCATCAGTTGCTGCTCCACAGTATTTATGTGCATAATCTATAGCCTTCTTTTGTTCATCTGTAAGCTGTAATTCTACACCATTTTGTTGACCAATATAGTTTCTTATATCATCAGACTTTATGTTTTCTAAATTTAAAGAGTCTGCAAAAGGGTCTGTATACCACTCTTTAGTTATGACATATTGATTATCTATAATTTTTACATTTAGATAATGATATGTACCTATTCTAAAGGCATTTTCTTTGTCTTTTTGGTTTTCATATGAATACTTATACTCAGTCGATACTGAACAGATTATACCATAAAGGTCTTTTTCTTTTTCCTTTATTTTTTTAATCTTAACTCTTGTCTTTATGTCCTTAAATTTTACACCTTGTTTACTAGACCAGTTTTCTAAATACTTCATCTTTCTTACTTCATTTTCATAAGCCCAAAGACCAAATTTTTTATCCGTCTCATAAAGACCTTTTAAAATATTTTCATTTTTCTCTAATATTGCCTTATTTCTGTAGTCAAATAAGTTTTCAAGCAATAGCTTATATTGGTCTTTTACATCATCACCTTCAACATTTGCAGACTCCATGACTTTTTCTTCCATATTTTTCATGCTTAAATCATTAATTAAAAATACACCTGCTGTAGTAGCTAAAGATAAAAATACAAACGCCATTATACCTTTGATGTACTTATTTTTATTTTTCAGTATTTTCAAAGCTACACCTCCCAAACAGTACACCTTACAAATGAAATTACAAAGAATATTCTGTCACATATAATAATTTTTATTTTTAATATTCCTCTATTTTATTATGTCCAATATTAAAAATTAATTGTATTGATACACTGTTTTTTTTACAATTTTTTATTTTATAATCTACTTTTTTCTTTTTTTTATAGTAATATATATGTATATAAATATTTTGGTATCATTATAATTAATACATACTAATGGAGGGTTTTTTATGCAAAAAAAAGTCGCAGCAATTAATGACTTATCTGGAATAGGAAAATGTTCATTATCGGTTGCTATACCTATACTTTCAGCATTAAAGGTTCAATGTTGTCCATTTCCAACAGCTATACTTTCAAGTCAAACTGGTTATCCTGAATTTACTTTTTTAGACTTTACTGATGAAATGGTAAAATATTCAAATGTTTGGAAAAATTTAAAAGTCAACTTTGATAGTATATATAGTGGTTTTTTAGGTTCAAAACACCAAATCGAAATAGTGGCTAATTTTATAAATTATTATCCCAATGCTTTTATCGTAGTTGACCCTGTTATGGGTGATAATGGAGTCATGTATCCAATATTCACAGAAGAAATGAGACAAGAAATTAAAGAATTAGTTAAACATTCAGATTTAACTACACCTAATTTAACAGAAGCTTGTTTCTTAACTGGAAATGATTATACTAAAAGCGATTACAATAGAGATGAGCTTATATATATTGCAAAATCTGTATCTGATTTAGGACCTAGCAAGGTCGTTATTACTGGTATATTAGAAGATGATAATATACTAAATTTAGCTTATGATAGAGAAAATGACCATGTATTCTTTACATCGGTTAAATACAATAATTGTTCTTATAGTGGAACTGGAGATATATTCACATCTATACTTTGTGGTATGTTAGTAAACAAACATGATTTGGGAGTAGCTGTTAATACTGCAACAGATTTTATATATAAAACTATAAATTACACATCTCAATTTGATACTGATAGAAATGATGGAGTTATGTTTGAAAACTTTTTATCAGATTTAACTAATATATAAAATCAAAAAAAATTATCCATTTTATAAATACCTATGAATCATAAAATTTAGGTATTTACAAAATGGATATTATTTATTAAACCATTGGTACTTCAATTGTTACCATAGCACCACCAGTTTTTACAGAATTTTCAATATATAAAGTCCCATTATGTTTTTGTACAATATTATTTACAATATAAAGACCCATTCCATAATGAGATTTAGAATTTCTACTCAAATCTCCTGTGTAAAACTGTTCTGTAGCTTTTGACAAATCTACTTTAGAAAAACCACCCCCACAATCTGTAATTACAAATTTTAAGTATTTATTACTTGCTGATATACTTATGTATAGTTTACTCTGACTTGGTGAATAATCTATAGCATTTGAAATTATATTCATAATAGCTCTGAATAATAATTCTCTATCTATAGTTATGTTTTTAGGCAAATTATCTTGTTTAGAAAACTCCACATCTAAGGTTTTGGTACTAGCTAATGCTTCTATTTGAACTAAAACATCTTTTATAAACTCATTGACATTAATTACTTCTTTATTTAATATATAACCACTCTCTGTTTTTGATATGTCTATTAGAGTATTAATATATTTTTCTATTTGAGTGACACCCTTTGAGATATATTCCATGTACTCTAATAACTCAGGATTTTCATTTATTTCAATTAATAGGTCAGTATTTCCATGTATAATAGTTAATGGTGTTTTTATATCATGTGCCAATGCAGATATCTGTTCCTTTCTATTTTCTTCCAACATCCACTGTTTTTCTAAAGAATCTTTTAATGCCAACTTCATTTTATCCATAGAAAAAAGAACATTATTAATTTCATAAATTTTACTAGATTCTACAACAAAATCTAAATCCTGTTGTTCTATTTTTTTTGTAGTATTTTTTAAAAGTTCCATTTCAATATTGAATTTCTTTCCAAATAATTTTGATAATATAACAATTTCAATAAAAAATATTATACTAAAAATAATCATCCCCAACATCTCTGGTTTTGGTAAATGTGCTCTTAAAACTGGAGAACTAAATTCTGATACTAGTTTGTATTTTATTATAAAGACTTCATCTTTTTTAAAAAACTTTATATAACTTTCCGAATATGCATGCCTTTCTTCAATGTCTCTCATTAAATTCCATACTTCTTTTGATTCTTTTTTATTAAAAGTACCTGAAATTAAATTCCCATCTAAAGTATAGACCCCATACTCATATAAATTTGGAATTATATCTTCAGTTACTTTCTCACTTGAAATAATCTTTTCTTTATATTTATTAAATTGTTTTTCTGCATAATTAGCTGGTAATATTATACCTGATGATAATAATACAGAAAACGATAACATCAAAAAGAGTGCAAGTAAAATTGTCATAATAAAGAATAAAGATAAATATTTTATAAAAATAGTTCTTAACTTTTCAACTTTTTTGTTGTTAGATTTTTTACCTCCAAGCATTTGTACCATGTCCTCCAATAGTTTAATTAATTCATAATTAATACCTAACCAGTTTTTTATTTGATTATTTTATATCTTTTTATTGCTAAGTTATATTTTAACATAATAATATAAATAAACAGTCAATTTTTATTCTATTCTTCTGATTTTTTACCTTCCCATTTAGAAAACCAAATACATAAAATTACAAATGCTAAAATTGTTACAAAACCACACATTAAACCTATTGATTGATAGGATTTAATTGATTCAACTTTTATATATTCAACTGTTTTAGAACTTGAAAAAGATGACCAAATAGTTATAAATCTAACACCCCATGCACAAGGAAAATACTGCCAAATACCAGAGCCCAATCCAGTTAGTAATAATGCTGAAAGTAACATTTCAACTATACCAACTCCAATTGATGCTCCTTTTCCGAACCTTAAACTTAAGAATAAATGTAATATATATTCGAATAAACTACACCCAATTAAAATTAGGATTGAAATCATATAAAAGTTGGATGTAAAGTAATCCTCAGATATACCAAATTTAAAACCTAGTACCGACACTAATGTTGCTACAAAACCAAGACATACTAAGATTACATATTTACTTATAAGAGTAAGATATTTTGGATTAGATGTCGTTAACATATGTTTATAATTTCCTGCATAATATTCTTGTTCAACAAACATTGAACACACAACACCTGACAATAAAGGAAAAGCTATTGCTATAACTTGTAAATATGCTACTATCTTTAGTATATTATCAGCTCCTGAAACCTTATAATACCATAAAAATAATCCCATTCCCATTAAAGCCATGCAAATGTGCATTAGTATTATAAAATGTCTCTTTAATTTTATTAAATCAGAACAAAATATTCTTATTAGTTGTCTCATATTACTTCACCTCTTTATTATTAAACCAAGCCCTTGTAGCTAAAGCAAATAATGCAAATAAAATAACAGATATTAATACTCCTGGTAAAATAACACCATTATTTAAAAGTTCACTTCCCTCTGGTACAGGAAGCCCATTTGGCAGAATATGCAATACAACAGCCATTAATCTTGAAGGAATTGAATATGGAAATACATACCACATTCCTGTAGTTGAGAAAACAGAAACTCCAACAATAGTAAAAAACATATTTATTAAAACTGTAACAAAAATCCCAAATTTTGAAGCTAAAAACATACAAAGAGGAATCTGCCACATAAATAGTAAAACAATTAACATGGTTGCAATAATATTTTGACTTATTGAAATAGTTTCTTTATAGATTATCCCAACAAAAACTACACCTATTGCAGAAATAATTGATGCTATAAAACAACAAATAATACAGTAAATCATTTTTCCAGTCCAAACGTCTTTCATTTCAATTGGCAATGGTAAAATACCACGATATTTACTTTTTTCATCTTTTAATACTATTAAAGAACATATTAATGTTAATGCTCCTGGAAGAAATGTCGTATACCACCAGTTGAAAGCAGCATTTTGCCCTCCACCTAGTCCACAAAAAAGTATACAAAACACTGGAACTATCCATATCAACTTCATTCCAAAAGTTCCTTTCATCTTTTGAAATTCCACTCTAATAAATCTTTCCATATTACTCCCCTCTCTTTCTATTTTCAGTTACAACTTTCATAAAAAGTTCTTCTAAGTTTTGTTCTTTTGATACTTCTCCTTGATAACCCATTACTCCATTAGAAATTATTCCGATTTCATCTACAACTTGTTCAACTTCAGACAAAATATGGCTTGATAAAATAACTGTAATTCCTTGTTTTGGAAAAGAACGAATCAATTCTCTAAGTTCTTCAATACCAATAGGGTCAAGACCATTTGTAGGCTCATCTAAGATTAAAAGTTTTGGGTGATTTAATAATGCAATAGCAATACCAAGACGTTGCTTCATACCTAGAGAGAATTGGCCTGAACGCTTTTTAAAAGTATCTCTTAAATCTACAGTCTCTAAAACTTCTTCAATACGAGAGTCAGGAAGACCAAGTAAAGTAGTATGAATTTTTAAATTTTCTTGTGCTGTTAAATTTTCATATATAGCAGGAGACTCAATAAGAGAACCAATATTTGATAAATCCTTTCTACTCCATCTATGTCCCTCAAACATTATTTTTCCTGAAGTTGGATTTAAAATCCCAGTTATCATTTTTAATAAAGTAGATTTCCCAGCTCCATTTGGTCCTAACAATCCATATATAGAATTAGGTTTAATTGCTAGTGAAATGTTATCAACTGCCATCTGCTCCTTAAATTTTTTAGAAACTCCTTTTACCTCCAAAATATAATTACTCATAATTTTCATCCTTTCTTTTGTCAAACTTATTTACAAGAATCATTCTAAATCATAAATATAAGGATTTTATAAGAATTAAAAAATTACAAAAAAAAGATGTGTAGTATAACACATCTTTTTTATCTTAACTCTATTAATTTTCCATTGTAGTATATCTCTACTTCTTCAATCCAAATACTATTATATTCTTCTTGGATGACATTTTTAATAATATTATTTATAGTATATATTATATTTTGTTCATTCAAATAATCATCCTTCCAAGAAACTCTACTTTTTTCATCTGGTTCTATCAAGTTTATTTTAACAAGATTATCTTTTTCCTTAACTTCTACTTCCATGTCTAAACCATTAAAATACTCCTTTGATAATGTGTCTAAGATTAATCGTAGTTTATCTTTAAGTGTACTTTCTTCATCAATCTGTAAGTACTTCACTATTTTCTCATCCTTTGAAATTATCTCTATGGGTATTTTAGTAGTCTTCTTAGAATTAATCATTTTACTAGTTGTTTCTTCTTTGACATCCTCATCCTTCTTTACAACTGCTGACTCTTTAGAATCAACTAGCTCAACTGCACTGATGCTATAATCCATACATGCTGTACTCAATAAAGTAGTAGCAATTATTAAAAAACTTACTGCTATTTTATTCATAAGTATCCCTCTCCTAATTCTCTTTCGATACTTATTATACCATAGTATAGATTATATTTTTATACTTTTAGAGCAATTTATCAATTATTACAGTAAATTATTTACAGTTCTAGTCTATTTGTATTTATTTTTATAGTATACTCTTTCTCTAAATTCGACATATTTTTATTCAAAATCCCTTTTATTTCCCTCATATTTCTATACTTGTTGCTATGTCCTTCACTATGTTCATAATCATATGAATCATTGTTATATTCTTCATCATTGTTGAATTCTTCAATTACTTCTTTTGACTTTATATCACAATTAAATTTATACTTATTTACTGGTATATCAAGGCTTACCTTAGAATTTGGAACTTCTATATCCAAATGCTTAGCAATTGGCATATTAGAATGTAGGTTAAATTCATTATCATAATTTGAACTTCTACCTATTTTCTCTTTTATATTTACATTTTCAGGTATATACTCTTCTATATTATTGATAAATACATCTTCATCATTTGGATATATATCTAATGACTCTGATTCTATATTTACATTTTTAACACCTAAAATTGACTTTGTTGACAAATCAATATTGCTATTAGATATTAAGTTTAAGTTTTCTAGTCTATTTACTTTATTTTCTGTTATAGCTCTACTAAAACCTCCATAAGAAGTTTTATATGTTATATTATTTGAAGCTACATTATCATATACAAATAAGTACGAACTTATACTTGATGCATTTATGTCTACATTATTTGGTACATATATTATAATTTCTCTATAATCATGTGAAAACATACTATTTATGGATGTATTTAGTAATTGGTCGAAATTTTTAATCCTTTTAATTTGATTTTCATATTTTCTTTCGCCTTTTACAACTAAAGTCTTATCTTTTAAAGTTACACTGTATTTGTAAAATTCATTATTTCCTCTTGTTGTCACACGCACATCTTCACTTGAACTTTTCTTTATCGTAACATTTATATTGTCAACAGATACATCTAACTTGTCAATATTTACTTTTTCTTGATAGAGTTTATTTTCTTTTTTAAATTCAGCTTCCTTTTCTAGCCCAAAGTTTATTAAGCTTGGCATAACTAAAATCCCTGACCATGTTGTCCCAATTATACCTATTACCAATAATACTGCAGCAAATATGGCAAGTTTCTTATTCATGTTTATCTTCTCCTTTCTTATCATCTATATCTTCAAAGTCTTTATACATCGCTTCAAAATTTATACTATCATCATTATAGTCATCAGTTTCTTTGATACTGTCTTTTTTTATATTGTAGTAGTCATCACTAGATAAATCTTCATTAACATCTTTATTCAAATCTTCATCATTTAAAGTCTCTTTATTTCTTCTTTCCATCTTTTCATTTGCATTTATATAAATATTTTTTCTCTTTATCCAATTTATATAACTGCCTAGTAATTGCTTCCCTAGTTTTATAACGAACAACAAAATTTGCCATGCAAGTATCTCAAGTCCTATAAATCCTATAGTTGCAAAGATACAAAACATCGTAACATCTGGCACCATTGATATAAATTTAATCACAAATGGAATTGATATAACAAAAGCAATTAATGTACAAACTAATCCAATAGCAACTGATATAACAGCACATATAAATGCAAATGCTGGAACAATCAAAAATAAAGATAGTACTACTAATAATACCTTTATAACTTGTCTAGACAAACCTCCAACACCCTCTTCTATACTTGGTGTAAGTTTATCATTTATATTTTCTTTTGATTTATTGTACTTTTCCTTAGCTTCATCTTTTAATACAGAATAACCCTTTTTCATATCTGATTTAAATTTACTAAATTTATCATTTAAAACATCTGTATTTATTATTTTTTCCTCTTCAATGTTTTTTTCCTTAGTCTGTAGAATAAGTTCTTTAGCTATAGATTTTGGTGAACCAAGTGATGCTATTATCTCCATATCACTCTTTCCCTCTATAAGACCATCTACAAAATACTCTTCATAATCTCTCAATATATCATTAACTTCGCTCTCAGAAAAATCTTTTTTTAGATAATCCTTTAAAATTTCCAGAAACTCAGTTTTATTCAAGTTCATTACCTCCCTCATCTTCACTTATTAAAATCTCAACAGCCTTTACAAATTCTCTCCACTCTTCCATCAGATTGGATAAATTTTCTTTTCCTAGTGAAGTTATTCTATAGTATTTTCTAGCAGGACCCTCATTAGATTCTAGTATATATGTTTCGAAATACAAATCTTTTGTAAGTCTTCTTAGAATAGGATATATTGTTCCTTCATTTACATCTATAACTTTAGAGATGTTATGTACTATTTCATATCCATACATATCTTTCTTAGATATTAGTGCAAGTACACAAATTTCTAAAACACCCTTTCTAAATTGTGTGTTCATATACTCCATCCTTTCTTTAAATACACAGTATTGTGTTTTACAAGGTACTATGTTAAAACTTCTTATATTTTCATAATAACACAGTACTATGTTTTACACAATAGTTATTTTTAAATATTCTTGTTGATTAAATTCTTCCATAAATGTATAATACTCTAATCAGATATATTTTATGAAAGTGGTGATAAATTGACTAAAATGAAATATGATAAAACAATATTAATCTTAACTGCTCAATTTGGTGCTGGACATATAAGTGCCGCAAAAGCAGTCAAAGAATGTATTATTGAAAAATATAGCAACTATAATGTTGTTATACAAAACTTTATAAATGCAAGTATTCCAATGATGAACAAACCTATGGTAAAACTTTATGAAAACAATACAAAATATACTCCTGGATTATATAATTACTATTATTACTTTAAGAAATCGTTTGATTCAAGACATGATTTCTCTCATAAATTATATACACCTAAACTTTCTGAGTATATTGCTGATATAAATCCAGATTTGATTATCTCTACATTTCCACTAGCTGCTGCTTGTGTAAATAATTTCAAGATAAAAAACCCTGATATAAACATACCTACACTTACAGTTATAACAGACGTTGTAGATAGTATGGAATGGGTCTTTGAAAATACAGATTTGTATTTCGTTCCTTCTCCAGAAATAAAAAATAGATTTTTTCAAAAGGGAATAAATCCAAACGCTATAAAGGTTACTGGAGTTCCTGTGGATAAGAGATTTCAAATTGAAAGTAAAGAACTCTGTAGTGATAAATATAGATTATTACTTCTAGGAGGAGGAAGAGGTCTATTTGATATAGATGAGGATTTTATACATTGGATAGATGAATTCATTGAAGAACATATTGATTCTATAGAAATTACAATAGTTACTGGTAAAAATAAAAAATTATATGATAACCTAACTCATAAAAAACCTCTAAAAAATATAAAAGTACTTGGATTTGTAAATGACATGTATAACCTAATAAGAGAATGTGACCTAATGCTAACTAAGCCTGGAGGAGCAACTATATTTGAAGCCATTCAATCACAAACTCCAGTACTCGTAAAAATGCCAAAAGTTGGACAAGAGATTGAAAATGCTAAATTTATAATAGATAAGGGACTTGGACTGATTTATAGTGACGACCTAGACCTGAAAAACATATTTTATAAGTTAATATCAAATGAGTTTGATTCTATAATAAACTTTATGAAGAAAAATTTAGCAGAATTTAAAACAGTCATTCATCCAGATAAAATTGCTGATTATATATCAGAATTAATAGATAATCACTACAATTAGATTACACTATTACAAAACTTCAATCATAAAACTAAGGGCAATCAAGTATGCTTTTACATTTGAGAACTTACTCATAGGACTTAATCATACTTGATTGCCTTTGTCATATTAAAATCAAACTATTGTTACCTTAGTATATATTTTTCTTGTATTGCATATACAGTTGTTGTATTTCTTCCATGCTTCTCTTTAACTCTATTTGTAAATCTGAAGCAGTCTGATAATCTTTGTTTTCTACAGCTTCTCTTACCCTAGTAAATAACGATTCTCTAGTTAAAGTATCCTTCATAATATTGAACTTTAAATCTGATATTGAGTTCCAAACTACTTCATCAAGTGCATCCATATTTTCTTTTGTGTGTATCTTGACAATACTTCTTATCTTTTGAATTCCAGCTTCTATTATTCTAGTTTTTAATTTTTTTTGCCACTTATCTATAGCTCCAATCTTAAATGATTCTATTATACTATCAGTAAATACATCGCCTTGTTTTAAAGATTTTAATTTTGAAGCATATATTTCTAAGTTTTTCATATTTTCATAAACTGTAGCTGGTGGAATTCCAAATCTTGCATTTCTTTCTTCTAAATTATAATGTTCAAATACATCATTTTCATCTCTATATGCTCTATCTTTTTCTAAGTAGAAACTTTCTTCGCCTACATCTTTAGATAATTCTTTTTCAAGTTCCTTTGTACTAAGTCCACTCTTAGCTGCTGCTTTTATACCATCCAACATCGTTTGATAACACCCTGCTATTACTAAATACGTATTAGATAGAGGGCTTGGTGACCTTAACTCAAATCTTACAGTTTTTGGATTTTTCATATCTCTTATTAATCCAACAAGTACTGACCTATTTCTTGATGGAATCTCATAACTATGACCTAGAGATGTAACTATACATACAGGTGCCTCAAATCCAGGAACTAATCTATTAAATCCATCATTAGAAGCTGTTACAATTGGGTTTAATACTTCATAATTGTAAAGAAGTCCCATAAGAGCTCCATATCCCAATTCACTTAGATAGTCTTCTTTTAAATCTTTTGGAGCAAATAGGTTTTTTATACTTCCATCCTTTAGTTTTGCACTTACTCCTACATGTGTATGTCCACCACTTCCTGCAACTCCATGAATTGGTTTTGCTTTAAATGTAACTTCTAGTCCATGTGATGTAAATACATCTTCTATAACATCTCTTACCAATAATTCATTATCTGCTGCTTGTAATGGTGTAGAAAACTTCCAAGAAACTTCTAATTGCTCCATAGCGTGGTTTGTCTTTCCATCTATGCTAATAGAACTTTGTATCCCTCCAACCTCTTTGTGAGCCATTTCAGGGTTTACACCTAGTTTTTGAAGTATAATTAAACTTTGCTCCAAGCAAGTTCTTATAATACCATGAGTTCTTTTCCAATATTGCTCTTTTAAACTTTGTGATACATATAATTTCTCCAAGTCAGCTTTATCCTCAGGAGTATTAACCCAGAACTCAAGCTCTGTAGCTGCTGTCAACATTATTTCTTCTATATCATCTACTGAATCTATTCCTATATTATTTATTACATGTGGGTATTCTCTAAATACCTCAAACATTGATTTTTTGAAATACTTATCTGCTTTTTGAAGTACTCCTCTAGAACATACTTTTTTATTATCATGTATTAAAAATGCAGGTATCTTTAAGGTTCCAACAGGCAGACCTACTTCTTCATCTATATATTCCATATTATAATCTACATACCAATGACAACTTTTATCTGGCATTAAGTCTACTTTTGCATTATTCAATGTAGCTATATTGTAAAGCTCAACACTTGAACCATCAGTCTGTATAGCTGATTCTAAAAATTTATCTATATCTTCTAAAAATAATTCTACAGGAATCTTTTCATCTGTCGCATTTCCCCCTAAGTCAACCCCCATTAAGGAAACAAATCTTATATTTTTATTACTTTTTAGGATTTCTCTTATTTCTTCATTAGTATGTTTATCTTTCTCTATTACGTATAATAGACTATCCATTTTTTCACTCTCCCATAATTTTTATGTAAATTTTATTTTGTTAAATACAAGATAAAATTCATTTTTCCTTACATTTATGAATTTTTCTTGCAAAATATCCGTATTTTATTCGTGTTTTTATTTATATTATTATATATCAAGTACAAAAAGTTCGCAATATTTTTTATTGGAAAAAATATTATACATACAATAGTTTAACATTTTTATAAATATAGGGTATACTAAAATAAAAGTATTTTTGTTTAAAAATTTAATTTTGCTTATAATATAATCTATAATAACAGCAATAATAAAAAAATTTAGGAGATAAACTTTATGGAATACATAATTTTCGATTTGGAATTTAATCAAGGATTTGATAAAAAACTCAATAAGACTATATCTAATGAAAAGTGTCCTTTTGAAATTATACAAATAGGAGCAATTAAATTGGATTCTAAATTCAATATAATTGATACGTTTAATAGCTATGTGAAACCTACAATCTATAAAGAAATACATCCTTTTATTAGTCGTATGACTAATATTAAAAACTCTGATTTTAATGATTCACCTACTTTTCCTGAAGTTTACAACAATTTCATAAAATTTATATCATCACAAGACCCTATATTATGTGTCTGGGGAGCAGGAGATTTAAAGGAATTATACAGGAATATTAATTACCATAAGCTATCATCAAGCTCCTTACCTAAATCTTATATTAATATACAACAACATGCATCTAAATATTTCAATAACCCAGCAGGAAAAAGTATTGGACTACAAAATGCTATTTCTATATTGGAACTTGATGAAAAAATGTCTTATCACAATGCTTTAAATGATGCATATTATACTGCCAAAGTTTTTATTAAGATATACAATCCAAGTATAGTACCAGATATATATCTTTATACGAGTATCAAACCTAAAACCATAAAATATTCTAATAAAAAGAGAGTTGATTATGATAAGTTATTTGATGAGTTTAAGAAAATTTTAAATCGTGAATTGACTAAAGACGAGAAAAAAATCATTAACTTGGCTTATAACATGGGAAAAACGAATCAATTTACATTAGAAAATACTAAGCAAAGAGAAAATAAATAAAGTTTACTTAGGTTAAAAATAGGCATGTAGATAAAAAAACAGTTAACTTTAAATTTATATCTACATCCCAATTTTTACCCTGATTAATCTTTATTTTATCTCTAATTCAACTGGACAATGGTCTGAACCCAATACTTCAGTGTGTATATCTGCACTTACCAATCTATCTTCTAGCTTTTTAGATGCACAAAAATAATCTATTCTCCACCCTGCATTATTTTTTCTTGCATTAAATCTATATGACCACCAACTATAGACACCTTCTTTGTCTGGATTAAAATATCTATAAGTATCTATAAATCCACTATCTAATAATTTAGAAAATTTCTCTCTTTCTTCTTTAGTAAAACCTGCATTTTTCATATTATTTTTAGGATTTTTTAAATCTATTTCTGTATGTGCAATATTCATATCTCCACACACAATTACAGGCTTATGACTATCTAATTCGATTAAATAGTCTATAAAGTCATCTTCCCATCTAGTTCTATATTCTAGTCTCTTTAACTCAGATTGAGAATTTGGTGTATATACTGTAACAAAGTAAAAATCTTCAAACTCTAGAGTTATGACTCTACCTTCTTTATCATGTTCTTCTATATTTATTCCATACATTGCTTTTAAAGGCTCTTTTTTTGTAAATATAGCAGTACCTGAATAACCTTTTCTCTCAGCATAATTCCAGTATTGAAAATAGCCTGGTAAATCTAACTCTATTTGCCCTTCTTGTAATTTAGTTTCTTGTAAGCAAAATATATCTGCATCTACTTCTTTAAAAAAGTCTAAAAATCCTTTCCCAACACAAGCTCTTATTCCATTAACATTCCATGATATAAATTTCATACTTATACTCCTCATCTAAACAGTAAATTTTTCATTTGTTTTATTTTAACAATGTTATACTATAATTTTATCTAAAAATTACTATTTCCTTAATACATTTTACTTAATACCTTAAAAATATATGTTTTAATCAATTTTTAATTTTTTTGTTAACTCTTCAGGGTTCATTGAAGAAACATACATGTTTGTTCCCAGCTCAAATCCTCCAAAATTATATTTTCTTGGGATTATGTGCATATGAACATTAAAATACAATTTTGTTTCAATCTTTGTTGGATGAGTGTGAATACATAAGTTAAATGGCATATATCCATTGATATTGTACAACTTCTTAAATAATTTTTCAAATATTGTAGAAAGTTCCTTTATATTATTATCACTTAACTCATCAAACTTTATCTTATCTTTAAATATTATTCTTACTTCTCCACTATACTTAGTTGCATACGGTATAAGTACCAAAAAAGCTTCTCCATTATAAACAACTCTTCTATTTAAATTTATTTCATTTTCTATTAAATCATCATATAAAGAGCTTTTATTGCTATCATAATACTCTTTTGAAACTAGCAACTCATTCGTAATTTCAGGAGGGATAAAAGACATAGACAGTATTTGAGCATGTGGATGCATCAAAGATGCCCCTGCTTTTCTCAAGAAATTTTTAAAGATACTAACATATTCTACATTGTCATCTTTCGACAAATCTCTAAATCTATTTCTATACATAAAAAAAACATCTTCAAATTCTTTTTGACTCATGTTATAAAAACTACGATTGTGTTTATCGCTCTCTATCATTACTTCATGAATACCATATACATCTTTTGCCATATCATCAATTATAGGAAATTTATTGTAGACAGATTTTACAAGCCATCCTTCTTTACCTTCTATTTCAAATAATGTATCAGTTGCATAAGCTTCATTTCCTTTACAAAATGGACACTCTTCATCGTATTCCTTAGTTTCTTCATCTTCATTTGGTATGTCTGCTGTATCTAAAGGTCTTTTTAACCTATCAGTAGCAAATATAACAACATCATTGGTAATTGGATCTATTCTTAATTCTTTCATAATTAACACCTCTTAGTTAATAGCCTTTAATATAATTATATGATATTTATCGTATCTGTTAAATAAGTTTATAATATTTTTTATAATTTTACACATTTATTATTATATATTTTTGTCTAGAGTTGAAAGATTATAACTAAAAATTACTATCAATATATCAGAATATTATCTTACCATAAATTAATTTGTGAATACATAATTTATTGGCATAAAAATAGCATTTTACTAGAATTTGTTAAAAGTTTATTTTAAAACTATATTAATTTTTTTTGATGATTTTTACCCATAAGTATGTTATTATTATCTTGTAAAGATGTCTTATATTCAAACATACAATATACGTATTTAAATTAAATAGGGGGTATTAAAATGAATTATTCAAACAGAGTTAGTGCAATGCAAGCCTCTCCAATCAGAAAACTTGTTCCATTTGCACAAGCAGCAAAAGATAAAGGAATCAAAGTATATCACTTAAACATCGGACAACCAGATATAAAAACTCCTAAAGGGTTTTTTGATGCTGTTAAAAACTTTGATAGCGAAGTCTTAGAATATGCTACATCAGAAGGTATTCCAGAATTATTAGAAGCACTTCAAAATTACTATAAAACTTATGATATGAATTTTGAAAAAGATGAGTTACTAGTAACTAATGGTGGTAGTGAGGCTTTACTTTTCACTATGATGGCAGTTTGTGACCCAGGAGATAATCTATTAGTTCCAGAACCATTCTATACTAACTACAATGGATTTGGTCAATCTGTAAACGTAGAAGTTAATGCTGTTACAACAAAGGCAGAAAACGGTTTCCACCTTCCATCTAAAGAAGAAATCTTGTCTAAAGTAGATGATAAAACTAAAGCTATAATTCTTTCTAATCCAGGAAACCCAACTGGTGCAATTTATACAAAAGAAGAACTTAATATCTTAGCTGAAATAGCTAAAGAAAAAGATTTATGGATAATAGCAGACGAAGTTTATAGAGAGTTTGTCTATGATGGACTTGAGTATACAAGCTGTGGTAACTTAGAGGGTGTACAGGATAGAGTTATAATAATAGACAGTGTTTCTAAGAGATACAGTGCTTGTGGTGCTAGAATTGGTTCTATCGCTTGTAAAAATAAAGGTCTTATCGCTCAAATACTTAAATTATGCCAAGGAAGACTTTGTGTTCCTACATTAGAGCAAATAGGAGCTGTTGAATTATATAAAACTCCTGTTTCTTACTTCAAAGAAGTTAATGAAGAATACAAAAAAAGAAGAGATGTATTATACAATGAATTAATGAAGGTTGAAGGTGTTATATGTAAAAAACCAACTGGCGCTTTCTATATAGTTGCTAAATTACCAGTTGAAAATGCAGAAGATTTCACAATCTGGATGTTAAAAGAATTCAACAAAGACAATGAAACAGTTATGGTTTGCCCTGCTGAAGGATTCTATGCTACTCCAGGTTTAGGACGTGATGAAATAAGATTAGCTTACATCCTAAATGAAAAAGACCTTCATAGGGCTGCTACATTATTAAAAGAAGGTTTAGAGCAATATGTAGCTTTACAAAAATAATTTTTTAAAATTAATTTATATAAATTTAACGATATAAAATATTCCCATTTCAACTAATATTTGAAATGGGAATATTTTTTCTATCTAAATTCTTCTTTATTCAATATATATTGAAGAGTATTTATCGCCTCTAGATATTTTCTTCTGTCTTCTTCTGTCAATTTAGAAAGCTTTTCTCCTAGACCATCACTCAACTTATCCATAAAATCAGATGCTATCTTGTCCCCTTCTTCAGTAATGTCAATTATATATTTTCTCCTATCAACTAAATCCCTTTTTCTTGTTACATACTTCTTATCGGTTAAATCATCAACCATACTAGTTAAACTGCCTTTTTCTATATTTAACTTAGAGCATAAATCAGTCATACTTATTACTCCATAATTTTTTATGAATACTAATGCTCTTAATTGTGTTTTATTTACATTATAGTCTGGTGCAAATTTTTTTAGGTCTTCTAAGTATAGGCTAGAATAAATCTTAGGAAATGTTTTTACTAGAAAACTTATGGTATCTTTTACTACATAGTTCATACAATCACCTCGGTTGTTTTAAATTTGTTAATTTATCTAAATAACTTTATTTCAGTTTACATTAAAAATATTGCAAGTACAATAGTTTTTACCGAATGTTTAAATTTAATTAGTAATCTTATCATTTTTCTTATTTTTATTTATATTATCCATATTAAATACTATTTATATAGCTATTTTATTGAATTCATGGTATAGTAAGTAAGGAAGAACTCTTCACAGCGGTGAAGAGCAGACGCTAGCCCATTAAAATGGCTATCTTATTTATATAAATAAGATAGCCGTTTTTAATTATATTTTATCTGTAGAATTTTATACTCTTAAATCCACATCTACTTTTCCTAAATCTTCTTTATAATCTTTTATAGCAGGTTCTACAACTTCATTTACAAACTCTACAACTTGTTCTGGAGCTCTACCTATAAAGTTTTTTGGGTCCATTATAGATAATATTTCTTCTTTGCTCATTTTAAATGAATCATCATTCATTATAAGCTCAATTAAGTTATTATCTTTACCTTCATGCTTTACTCTATAAGCAGCTTTCATAGAATACTCTCTTATTATTTCATGTAATTCCTGTCTATCTCCACCTCTTTTTACAGCTTCCATAAGTATTGTTTCTGTAGCCATAAAAGGAAGTTCTTCATTTACACGTTTATTTATCATATTTTCATATACTACTAAACCATCAGTTACATTTATACCTATTTCAAGTATAGCATCTGCTGCCATAAAAGCTTGAGGTATTGCCAATCTTTTATTAGCTGAGTCATCTAATGTTCTCTCTAACCATTGAGTAGCTTGTATCATTGCAGGGCTTATCGATTCAGAAATTATATACTTAGATAAAGATGCTATTCTCTCACTTCTCATAGGATTTCTCTTATAAGCCATTGCTGATGAACCTATTTGATTTTTTTCAAATGGCTCTTCCAATTCTTTTAAACTTTGTAAAAGTCTTATATCATTAGTCATTTTATGCATACTTTGAGCTATTCCTGATAATATACTTATCACTTGATAATCTAACTTTCTAGTATATGTTTGACCACTTACTGCATAAGAAGAATTATATCCCATCTTTTTGCAAATTTTCTTATCTAACTCTTTTACTTTTTCGTGGTCTCCTTCAAATAAGCTTAAAAAGCTTGCTTGAGTACCAGTAGTACCTTTAACTCCTCTTAACTTCATATTGTCTATTCTATAGTTCAAATCTTCCAAATCAAGGATTAAATCTTGAGCCCATAAACAAGCTCTTTTCCCTACTGTTGTAAGTTGTGCAGCTTGAAAATGTGTAAATCCAAGAGCTGGCATATCCTTATACTTAAGTGCAAATTCCTTTAAATTGTTTATTAAATTTACAAGCTTTACTCTCAGAAGTTTTAAAGCTTCATTCATTTGTATAACATCTGTATTGTCTCCAACATATGCAGAGGTTGCTCCTAGATGTATTATTCCTTTGGCTTTTTCACATTGTAGACCATAAGCTTTTACATGAGACATTACATCATGTCTTACTTCTTTTTCTATTTTTCTAGCTTCATCAAAATTTATATTATCTATATTAGCTTTT
This sequence comes from Clostridioides sp. ZZV15-6383, assembly GCF_020657735.1. Taxonomy (NCBI): domain Bacteria; kingdom Bacillati; phylum Bacillota; class Clostridia; order Peptostreptococcales; family Peptostreptococcaceae; genus Clostridioides; species Clostridioides sp. ZZV15-6383. Next base: position 67,717 of record NZ_JAGWCV010000003.1, read on the forward strand.
AGCTCGTCTAATTGTTCTTCAGTTATATTTATTCCTAACTCATGCTCACCTTCTGCAAGAGCAACCCATAATCTTCTCCATGTAGAAAATTTAAATTGTGGAGAAAATATATAACTCATATCCTTGCTACAATATCTGTCTGTAAGTGGATTTGAGTAAGTAGTATATTTATTATCTATCATTATATTAGCACCTTCCTTAAATCTTTTGTCGTGTGATTACTGTGTACACATTAGTACATAAATAATTATATATAATTTTACGAACTATAACAAGACTTTTTTATTTTTTGTTCATATTTATGTATAGTGTTTTTTATTTATTAATATTTTTTATTTATATCTAAATTATCTTTTTCAATTAAATAGTCCACTATTTCGCTATCAACAAAATTTAATACATACTTATATCTAATTGCATAGTATTTATCACTCCAACCAAGTTGATTTTTTACATCACTCTCATCCGCCCCAAGTCTTAAGCTTATTGCCGCAAATGAATGTCTAAAGTCTCTTGCTGAATATTGAGAAAGCCCTGCTAAATCTAACGCTTTTTTAACTATAAGTCTGACATTTCTATCTGTTATAGAATTACTTTTTTGAGTTGTAAAAATAAAGTCATCACTAGGTATTATTACCTCTGGAAGTCCAGAATAATTCCTGTAGTCTTCTAAAAGTTTAAAAAAGTATGGATGTAATTTAACTACTCTCTCTTTTCTTCCCTTACCTAATCTTACGTAAGAGTTATCGTTTTCATCTACCATAAGGTCTTTCCACTTTAAACTAACTAATTCATTTAATAAACACCCAGTAGTAACAAGACAGACTATTATTACTCTATCTCTTATATTTAATTTTGGTAAAATACCTATAAGTTTATTTATTTCTTGTATACTTAGGACATCATCTTTTGTTTTTATTCTTGTTACTGTTGGTTTTTCTACATATCTAAATGGATTTATATCTATGTACCCTTCTTTTTTTAAGAAATTATAAAAACTATGTAAATAACTATATATCTTTTCGCAAGTTGATTTCGCATATTTAGTCTGTATATAGTCTACAAAATTTTTACAATCTTCTTTTGTCGCATAAATCAATTCTTTCCCTTTTAAGAACTCTTTAAATAACATAACCTTTGATAAATAATCATGTTTTGTGTTTGGGTTTAATTTTGTAGAAAAAACATTAAAGGTTTCGTACTCATAATCATCTAGTATTTTTGTACTATACATAATAACTCCTTTCCTTTTCATAAAATAAAATGGTTATACTTTTACTATACCATATATTTCCCCTTCAAATATACCCCTTATTCAATAGATAGCTTATAACTTTATTTTGTTAAATTATGAAGGTTTTATGAAAATATCAATCTTCCATTGTGCACTACACAGTACTGTGGTATTATAAGTTAGTAAAAGGTGGCATTTTTTTGTTAATATCTGCATAGAATATGCTACTATAAATTTGTATTGGAGGTATTTTAGTTTGGAAACATTTAGTTTGCTTGAAGTTTTTAAGGCAGTCATTTTAGGCATAGTTCAGGGAATCACAGAATGGCTACCAGTAAGTAGTACAGGGCATATGATATTAATTAATGAGTTTATAAAATTGAATTTTTCAGATACATTTATAAGTACATTTTTGGTTGTAATTCAATTTGGTTCAATATTAGCTGTACTTGTTATATTTTTTAGAAAGTTAAACCCTTTTGATAGTTCAAAAAATATTAAACAGAAAAAAGAAACAGTTCGTTTATGGCTTAAGGTTATAATCGCAGTTATACCATCTGGAGTTATTGGAATACTGTTTGAAGATGACATAGACAGAGTATTCTTTAATTCAACAGTAGTTGCTATTGCTCTTATTGTATATGGTATAATAATGATAGGGCTTGAAAAGAGAAATAAAAGACCTAAGTATAAAGATTTTTCTCAAGTTACATATAAATTAGCTCTTTGTATAGGATTATTCCAATGTCTAGCTCTTATACCAGGTACATCTAGGTCTGGTTCAACTATAATAGGTGCAGTATTACTTGGTACTTCTAGATATGTAGCAGCAGAATTCTCATTCTTCTTGGCTATCCCTACAATGCTTGGAGCTAGTGCATTAAAACTTCTAAAAGCTGGATTTGGATTTACTGGCTTTGAGTGGCTTATTTTAGGAGTTGGTTCTGTAGTAGCTTTTATTGTTTCAATTATAGTTATTAAATTTTTTATGGACTATATCAAAAAACACGACTTCAAAGTGTTTGGTTATTATAGAATAGTCTTGGGTATAGTTGTCCTTGCTTATTTCTTTCTATTCTAATGTACTTTAATTTAATGACAAATGATAAGGAGAAAAGTTATGAGTGTTAAAAAAGAAATATTTGATTGGATTAAATCAATAGCTATGGCTATTGTACTTGCATTTGTAATCCTACAATTTATAAGACCTTCTATTGTCAGTGGAGAATCAATGTATCCCACTTTAGACGATAAAGACTATCTAATTTTAAATAAGATTTCATACAAGATTGGCAAACCTGAGAAAGGCGATATTGTCGTTTTTAAAACCAATTTAGTTGATGGAGATACAGGAAAGAAAAAAGACTTAATAAAAAGAGTTATAGCTACTGAAGGTGATAGTATAAAAATATCCAATTCTAAAGTATATGTAAATGGAAAATTATTAAGTGAACCATATATACACAACAATTATACTTCTGGAGATATAGATACAGTTGTTCCAAAGGGAAAGCTATTTGCAATGGGAGATAATAGGGAAAATAGCAATGATAGTAGATTCCCTGATGTAGGTATGGTTGATGAGGATGAAATTCTTGGTAAAGTTATGGTAAGATTATTACCTCTCGATAATATTGGAAAAGTAGAATAGAAAAATAAGAGACTGAATTAGTAAAGTTTATTTTACAAATCTCAGTCTCTTTTAATTTTCTTAAATTAAAAAAATATTCTTTTACTAAGAATCTTTTGATTCTGTGATAAGTCTTATTATATCGCTTGCTTCTTCATTAAAAGTTGTTACTATACTTAAATAATCTGTTGCTCTACTCATAGCTAAATATACCTTATTTAAATCTCCCACAAAATCATTTACCTGATAATCTTGCTCTGTATCATTTATAGTTTGATTATATAACATTTCTAATTCACATACTATTACTGCTTTATATTCTAAATTCTTTATTGCATATATATTTGCTATTGTAGTTCCTACCTTCTTACTTATATTTGTCAAGTTATCTTCTGCACATATATAAGGAATTTTTGCTTCTTCTAATGCCTTTTTCAGCATATATTGGAAATAAATAGTTTTTCCACTTTTTAATTTTTTCTTATTATAAGGATAGACTATAGCAACTTCAGAATAATAAAGACCTTTTTTACTTATTAAGTACTCAATTTCCCATATCACAGAACTTATTTGGTCATCAAGATCACTTACCTTTATTATATCAACATACTTATTACCACCTCTAAGTGCTTTAGTATAAAAGAAAGTATTAAACTTTGTCTTTGGTCTTAACTCATTGATATATGAGTTAGAATTATTTGAAAATTTATTTGTAAAATCTACAATCTCTTTGGCTTGTCTATAATTTTTACTTAAACTAATCTTATCATCAAATTCTATGCCATTATATAAGGTCTTAAATATATTCAATCTATTAGAGATGTTCAAGGAATTGCAAGAACATATATTGAATATAAACTTTGTTTTATATAAAAACTCTCTTATAAAATCTATTTCATACTCTAAAAAGCTTTCTGCTTCATCGATAAAAATAGCCTTGAACATATTTTTATTTTTTATAATGTTCTGTGCTTGTTTCACAAGATTATTAAATGTTTTTTCATAATCATTTTTTAACATGTTATAGTCTATAATTAAGTTAAACTTTTTAGCCAGTTTAAATATAAAGGAACTAAATGTATGGACTTCTAAATTGTTATTATCTTTGTATAATAACTCTATTCTTTCTCTAAGTTCATTACACAATTGTTTTGTATGTGTAAATATGATTAATTTATGATGTGGATATACTTTTGCTAGTTTTATAGCTCTAGAAAGCATAATTGCTGTTTTGCCTATACCAGAACCACCTTCAATAAGTGTATTCCCATATTTAATAGAAATAGCATCTTTAATTTGAACTTCTTCCATCATAGTTGCTGTATACTTATAGTCATCATTATAGAAGGAAATTTTTTTAAATTTCTCATTTAGATGAAGTTTATCATTTATTATATAATACTCTGAACATATATCTAATAAAAATAAATTTAAGTTTATTTCATCATTTTTCTCACTAAGATATTCATCCAGAGAACCTTTATTCATTATATCTTGAAGCTTAGTTTTATCTATTATATTGTTATTAACAAATTTTCCAAACTCATATGCTTCTTCAACTTCAACATATGGCATAATGTAAACGCAATTATAGCTTATATTTCTATTCTTTTGTCCCATTTTTAGTTTCAAAAGTTCATATTCCTCATTCATAACTTCAAGTAACTCTTCTTCCAAAATAAAATATATATCTTCTGTTGTATCCATAAATTTTATAAATAAAATTCTTCCATCTTTAACATACAACAAATCAGTATTTATTCCTTTAAAAGGAGTAACTTTTGGCACTACTTTAACGTCCTCATTGATATTCTCGTAAAATATTTTCTCGAATTCCTTCAATTTTAGGGCGTCTAACTGAGAGTTTATATTTATGTATTGGCTCACTTACATTACCTCCTTCTGTTATACTTAATTATACCATTTTGAACTATATTTTTATATATACTTTTTATATGCAAATTTAGTAAATAAATTCAAAATAAACACAAATAAATACAAAACTATTAAAAAATTTGCAATAAGTATAGATATTTATATTAAGACCTTGCCTTTCATCCCCACATCTAAAGAAAGTGGCTTTTCGGCAATTTTATTGTAAAGCCTTTAAAATAATCAATCTTATTGTATATAAGCAAGAAAATTTATTATTAAAAATTTAAAAACCTGCTAAAAATAATCTATTTTTATTAGCAGGTTTTATTTATAATTCTCATATCTTAATACTGTTATATTAAATTTTATATTTTACTGTACTATCACTTTTTATTTTCTGATAAAGAATTAAGACTTGATATATCTGTATAAATTGCATAAAAAATAGGATAACGATTTTGATATAATTCATTTACAAACTTCCCTTGCATTCTTACAGGGAAAATATGTCCATCTGTGTGACAGAAGCGAAAAACCACTTCAAAGGTTTCTCTCTTAGGAATTGCTTCTCTCAATGTATCAAGTACTATCTGTAAGTCATCTTGTAATACTGGCGACAAAATATCAAACTCTGTAGACGAAACAGCTTGAGATGAATATCCAGTAAATTCAAGCATCTTTTGGTTAAAATAAAGTAATTTCAAATTTTCCATACAAGCAAATTTGACAATACCATCAGTGGCCATTTCTAACAATGCTTTTATATCTCTAGGGTCTATACGAAATGACATACTATCAATAGAATCCTCAGAAAATACATGATAAGAATTTTTCCCATGGCTTTTTGCATAATAAAGTGCTTGGTCTGCTTTCTCATATAACTCAGAATATACATATCCATGTTCAGGATACATTGCTACACCAATACTACATGCAATAGAAAACTCTGCTTGTTCAGTAAATTTTTTCTGATTAATTTTAGAACAAAAACGCTCTAATTTCTCCACAAGTACATAGTTATTACTATTAAAGTTTTTTATCAATACTACAAACTCATCTCCTCCAATACGCCCAATAATATCATCCTCACGAAATTGAGATTTTAATTCTAAGGCAAATTCACTTATGACAAAATCTCCAAATGCATGACCATATTTATCATTTACATTTTTAAAATCATCAATATCGAATATTAAAAAAACATGTTCTAAGTCTTGATTATTTTTATTTTTTAAAAATGAACTAATAAATTCCTCCGTCACACCTTTATTGTAAAGACCAGTAAGAGAATCACGTTGTGAACGTTCAAGAAGTACTAATTCTCTGTTTTTTTCTTCATCTATATTTTCACGATAAGATATCATACGAACAGATTCATCTGATGTCCAAAAGAAAATTCGTGCATTAATTCTCATCCAGTGATAATTTTCTTCACTATTCTTAATTAAAAAGTCATAACTTATATTATTGATTCCACTATCATAACACTTAAGCACATTTTCAGGAAGGAATGTATCTAAATAACCCTGTGCATACTCTTCTTTGATTTGTTTTGTAGCAATAATATGTAATGCTTCATCATATGGTGTATTAAGTCCTAACCCAAACTCATGAAAATATCTATTTTCATCTTCACAACCAGCTCTATTATTAGTGACATCAATTTCAAAAATATTCTCGTAAAGTTCTTCAGTAGATTGACTCAACAACTTTTGATATTCTAATTTCTGAGAAACACTAAGCTTCATTATTTGGTTTTTATACTTCTTAAGTACACGCGTAATTGTAAAAAGCACAAATATTATAATTAAAATTATGACTGCAATTCCTTTAAAAAATTGTATATGAAGTTGCTTACTCATTATAGTCAAATCATTTTCTAGCACAAGATGCCATTTTAAACTAGGTATATACTGACATACAACGTAACTTTTTGATTTTTTAGATGAATGCCAAAAACTCTTTTGTTCCTTTTTATTATCTAATATTAATTGTTTTGAATCAGATAAGTCACCACTAGAATTTTCAAAGAAATTTATATTTTCATGACCAGTTTTATTCGATGCTAATTGTACAAATCCTTTGTCATCAATTAAGCGTGCTACAACATCAAATTTATCATCATATTCTTTAAGCAACGTTTGTAATGAATTCACCTTTAGTCCAACGCCTATAATTCCCATAGTTGCTCCATTATCCTCTTTTATCTTACAATTTACAAATACTGTAATACTATTGTTACTTGCTTCATCATTATCAACATTTAATGAGTATTCATCATCATTCTTTAAGAAATTATAATACCATTGATTCTCTGAATTATTATCACTAAGATTTCTATCAAGTCCATTAAAATGATAATAGTTATTTGTTTTGCTTGATACTAAAAAAACGGAATCATATGAGTATTTATTTCTATATACATTCAGATAATCTTGCAATTTATAAATAAATTCTTCATCACTTATATGTTCTTGCTCACCATCTAAAAAGTTTTTTAACAAACTATCATTTGCCATGGTAAGAGATACATTTATAGGTTCTGAAAGGAGTTTATCTATCTGATAATAAATACCTTCAGCAGCTAATGTAGATACATGTTCAATATCATTTTTAAAAATATTAGTATTAGATTGGTATCCAATTACAGAAGTAGCTATAAAACCAAGAGTAATAATAATACAAACAATAACGTTTGTATGTAAAAGTGTATTTTTTTCCATAGTATGCCCTCTCTTTAACCCTCACTTTGGCTTCATCGTATTTTCACCCTCTTTAAATATAATCATTTCAAGCAGTAATATATTATTTTACAATTTCATTATATCAAACAAACTTGAATAATTATATAAATAATGCATATATAAGTCTTTATTTTATTAATCTTTTGTAAGTAGCACTTTTATCACTTAGATTATTTCTATATTATGTTAAATTAAATTTAAACAATTTAAAAGCCACAAGATATATTATCGTATCTTGTGGCAAATTTAAATTTCTAAAAATATTTTCTTATTATTTAGATATTATTTCTTTTACTTCGCATATTCTATAGCTCTTGTTTCTCTTATTATACTTACTTTTATTTGTCCAGGATACTCAAGTTCATCCTCTATTTTCTTAGTCATGTCTCTAGCCAATAGGTGTATTTCTTCATCATTTATAGCTTCTGGTTTTACCATTATTCTTATTTCTCTACCGGCTTGTATAGCAAATGATTTCTCTACACCTTCATATGAATTAGCTATTTCCTCTAGTTTTTCAAGTCTCTTAATATATGCTTCTAAAGTTTCTCTTCTAGCACCAGGTCTAGCAGCTGATATTGCATCTGCTGCTGTAACTAATACAGCTTCTACTGTTTGAGGTTCGTAATCTCCATGATGAGTACTCATGGCATGTATAACTTCTTTAGATTCCTTATAACGTCTAAGTAAATCCATACCTATTTCAACATGTGTACCTTCCATTTCATGGTCTACAGCCTTACCTATATCATGTAATAAACCTGCTCTTTTAGCCAATCTAATATCTGCTCCTATTTCAGCAGCCATTATACCAGCTATATGAGCAACTTCTATAGAGTGTTTAAGAACATTTTGTCCATAACTAGTTCTATAGTTAAGTCTACCTAATAATCTTATTAATTCTGGATGAATTCCATGTACACTAGTTTCAAATGCAGCTTGTTCACCATATTCTTTTATAATATTGTCAACTTCTTTTCTTGCCTTTTCAACCATTTCTTCAATTCTAGCTGGATGTATTCTTCCATCTGCTATTAATTTTTCTAGAGCAATTCTTGCAATTTCTCTTCTTATTGGATCAAATCCTGATAAAATTACGGCTTCTGGAGTGTCGTCTATTATAAGGTCTATACCTGTTAAGGTTTCTAAAGTCCTTATATTTCTACCTTCCCTACCTATTATTCTACCTTTCATTTCATCATTAGGTAAGCTTACTACTGTGACAGTAGTTTCGGCTACGTGATCTGCTGCACATTTTTGAATTGCATATCCTATAATTTCTCTTGATTTCTTATCAGCTTCTTCTTTAGCTTGACTTTCTATCTCTTTTATCATTATAGACATTTCACGTCTTACATCTCTCTCTGCATTTGTTAAGATGATTTCTTTAGCCTTATCAGAAGTAATTCCTGATATACTTTCTAATTTTTCCAATTGTTGCGTTTTTATTACTTCAACTTCTTCTTCTTTCTTTTCAACTACCTTTAATTTTTCACTTAGGTTTACTTCTTTAGATTCTAAATTTTGTAATTTTCTATCTAAGACTTCCTCTTTTTGTACTACTCTTTTTTCATACTTTTGTACTTCTGTTCTTCTTTCTCTGTTTTCTCTTTCAGCTTCTGTTCTCCACTTATGGATCTCTTCTTTAGCTTCTAGCAATTTTTCTTTTTGTACTGTTTCTGAGTCGTGGTGTGCTTTATCTATTATTTCTTTGGCCAAGTTTTCAGCTTGTCCAAGTTTTGCTTCAGATATATTTTTTCTAACAAAATATCCAGCTATAATACCAACAGCTGCACCTATTACAATCATTACTACACTATCTATGACATCCACCTCCTTCGTTAATAATCCCAAAATGTCATCACTATGATTAAAAAATATTCCTAATAATTAAAATTAAATTTAGATATTTTATCCTCACTTAATTTTATAATTTTTTCAACATTGTGTCAAGCTAATAGGGAGCGTGGCATGTCTTTAATTACTAGTTATTTTTTTGTATTTTTATTTATTCTTCTACAATTTCTTTTGCTACTGAAGTACCTGATTCTTCACGTTCTTCATTTAAATTGTAAAATGCTCTTACTTTCTCGTCTATTTCATTAGTTAAATCTAAATTATCTTCCAGGAATTTTTTTACATTTTCTCTTCCTTGACCAAGTTTAGTATCATTGTAACTATACCATGAACCTGATTTTTTAACTATATCTACATCAGCAGCTATATCTAAAAGGTCTCCAATTTTTGAAATACCCTCTCCATACATTATATCAAATTCAGCTTGCTTAAATGGTGGTGCTACTTTGTTTTTAACAACTTTGACTCTTGTTCTACTTCCTATAACTTTATCACCTTGTTTTATTGTATCTATTTTTCTAACATCCAATCTAACTGATGAATAAAACTTTAGTGCACGTCCTCCTGTAGTAGTTTCTGGATTTCCAAACATTATTCCTACTTTCTCTCTTAACTGGTTTATAAATATAGCAACACAATTTGATTTTTTAATTGAACCAGTTAATTTTCTAAGTGCTTGAGACATAAGTCTAGCTTGTAAACCTACATGAGAATCACCCATATCTCCATCTATTTCAGCTTTTGGAACTAATGCTGCTACTGAGTCTATTACTATTATATCTATCGCTCCACTTCTTATTAATGCCTCTGCTATTTCTAAAGCTTGCTCACCTGTATCTGGTTGAGATATTATTAGGTTATCAACATCCACACCCAACGCTTTTGCGTATACTGGGTCAAGTGCATGTTCTGCATCTATAAATGCAGCTATTCCTCCTTCTTTTTGAGCTGATGCTACACAACTAAGCGCAACAGTAGTCTTACCAGAAGATTCTGGACCATATACTTCAACTATTCTCCCTCTAGGTAGCCCCCCTATACCAATTGCTATATCTAAACCAATTGCTCCTGTTGATATAACATCTATAGACATAGACGTTGCTTCTCCCAATTTCATTACTGAACCTTTACCAAAATCTTTTTCAATTTTACCTAAAGCTTCATTCAACGCTTTTAATTTTTCTTGATCTACACTCATCTCTATACCATCCCTTCATTTATCTACAAACATTTGTTCTCCTGTTATATATTAATTATATAACATAAATCAAACCTAGTCAATTTAAAAACGCTACTAATGATTATATTTTTATTCATTACATTTTATTTATAAACCATTATTAATAATTATATACACAAAAGAAAATATTCTTAAAATGAAAAGAGGTATACTATAATAGTATACCCTTTTTTATCTTTTTAAAATTTCAAGTTGTTATTTTTTATTTATTAATCATTAATTTTTATTTATTAAAGCATAACTATTTACTTAGAATACATAAAAAGCTCTTTATTTTTATATAAGTATTCCCACCCAGAATATAAAGTAAGTAGTGTAGCTATAAGAATAAGAATTCCACCTATGTTTAATATTAATCCATTTTCAAACTGAGCACCTATCAATAAAAACACTATAGATACCATTTGAGTTATCGTTTTAAGTTTTCCACTGTTGCCAGCTGCAATTACTTTCCCATCTGCCGCTGCTATAGCTCTTAATATGCTAACTGTAAGCTCTCTAGCTACAATTATAATTACCATCCAACTACTTACAAGATGGTCTTCTATCATACATGTAAGTGCTGAAATAACCAATAGCTTATCTGCTAATGGGTCCATAAACTTTCCAAAATCAGTAACTAAGTTGTATTTTCTAGCTATTTTTCCATCTAAAGCATCCGTAATTGAAGCTATTATAAAAATAATACAAGCTATTAAAAACTTATTTGGTACATTGAGTAACATAATTAAAACAAATACTGGTATTAAAAATATTCTAAACAAAGTTAATTTGTTAGGCAAGTTCATATAAAACATCTCCCATTAAATCGTATTCCATTGCATTATTTATTTGAACACTTACAAATTCTCCTACTTCAAGATTGTCTACGCTTTTCACATATACTATACTGTCAATTTCTTCTGCATCGCCTTGTGTTCTTCCCGTATACACATTATCTTCTATCTGCTCTTCTATTAGCACCTCATATGTTTTTCCTATTTTTTTATCATTGAGTTCTTCAGATATTTTTTGTTGAATCATCATTAAAGTATCTCTTCTCTGTATTTTTACTTCTTCATCTATATGATTTGGCAATCTATCTGCTGGTGTATCTTCTTCTCTTGAATATGCAAATGCACCAAGTCTATCAAACTTAACTTCTTTAACAAAGTCCACAAGTTGTCTAAAATCATCTTCTGTTTCACCTGGAAATCCTACTATTATCGTAGTTCTAAGTATTGCATCTGGTATATTGCTTCTTATAAGATTAATTTTATCTAAGATATCTTCTTTAGTAGTTTTTCTATTCATTAATTTTAAAATATTGTTACTTGCATGTTGTATTGGCATATCAAAGTAACTACATATATTATCATATTTCTTTATAACTTGTACCAATTCTTCTGTTATAGATTCTGGATATGAATACATAACTCTTATCCACTTAAATCCATCTATCTTTGCAAGTTCTTCTAAAAGCTCTGATAGCCTTTCTTTTCCATATAAATCAAAACCATACTTTGTAGTATCTTGTGCTATAACTACAAGTTCTCTTACTCCAGATTCAGCTAATTTATTAGCCTCTTTAATTATATCTTCAAATTTTCTACTTCTATATTTACCTCTTAATTTTGGTATTATACAGTAAGTACAATTATTAGAGCATCCTTCTCCAATTTTTAAATATGCCATATAACTAGGTGTAGATACATATCTCGGTAAATCTTCATTGAATACAAATTCTATATCATCAAGACTTACAATTTGATGTTTTTCACTTAGCTCTTTTAGTATTTCATCTATATTTTGATAACTTCCTGTACCTACTATAGCATCTATTTCAGGAATTTCAGCTTTTAATTCTTCAGAATATCTTTGTGCTAGACACCCTGTTACTATCAACAATTTTAAGTTGCCAGTTTGTTTTAATTCTGCAAAGTCTATTATTGTATCAATAGATTCTTGTTTAGCTGACTCTATAAAACCACATGTATTTACTATAATTACATCAGCTTCTTCAAAATCTCCAATTAATTTATAGCCTTTTTTATTTAAAATTCCCATCATTATTTCTGCATCCACTAAATTTTTTGAGCATCCTAATGATTCTAATGCTATCTTTAACATTTCCTATCTCCTTCCAATATGCTCTCATATAAATCTATAACATCTTCCAAAGCCTTTTGTGTATCATTAAAATTTATAATCTTATTGTACTTATATTTCTCCACTGAATGCATATACAATGGGTCATAGTATTCTAAAAGATACCTTCTTACAAGTTCTTTATATTTACCTAATTCTAATAAATCAATATAATCATCTACTACTTTATGACCCAATCTTTTTCTAAATTTATTTATACATTCTTTTAAGACCAATATATTATCTTCATCTTTATCATAAATGTAATCTCTACAAAGTCTATTAACTCTATTTTCAATATCACAATTTAACAATATGTGATAACCTTCTCGTGTCATTGCCTCAAAAATCTCATTTGGAACTATAACACTTCCAACTCGTTTACTTTCACTCTCAACAAATATATAATTCTCTTTTGAGAAAAATATACTTTCAAATAATTTCGTTTCAAAGTTCTTTTGAGATGGTGGTTTTTTATCAAATGTTATAAAACCAAAAGTAGAACCACTGTTTCTAGCTATCCCCTCTAAATCCAATACATCTATTCCTTTTCTTTCTAATAAATGTAGTAAATCAGTCTTTCCTGTTCCAGTCAATCCATGAACAGATACAAAGTTTTTTGTATCCATTATATTCCTTAAATACTCTAAAACAAAATTTCTATAAGCCTTATATCCACCTTCAAGTTGATATACATTTACACCTAATGATGATAATAAATTTACTATACTTCCACTTCTCATCCCACCTCTTGCACAATATATGACAATATTATCATAATTTGCTGAAAGCTCTGCTGCTTCTAAATATATATCTTTTAATTTATACGATACATAGTCAAAACCCTTTTGTATTGCCTCATGTTTTCCCTGCATTTTATAAATTGTTCCAACTTCATTATGCTCATTATTTTTAAAAAGAGGCATATTGATTGAATTCAATATATGGTCCTCTTCATATTCCCCTTCTGTTCTTACATCTACGAATATTACTTTATCTAGCTTAAGTGCTTTTTCTATTTTTATAACTGACAATTCTATTCACCTTCTAAATTCTGCAAATCCTGTTTGCTTATTAATACCTTTCTTGGTTTACTTCCCTCACTTGCTCCAATTATGCCTCTTTCTTCCATAGAGTCTATAAGTCTAGCTGCTCTATTGAATCCTATTTTAAATCTTCTCTGTAACATAGAGGCAGATGCTTGACCACTCTCCACAACAAATTCTATTGCTTCACTCAAGAATTCATCCTCATCGCTACTCTTTGAAGTATTAACCTTAGATATAGTTTCAATTATGTCTTCTTCATATTTTATTCCATCTTTAACCTGACTTTTTACGAAATCAATTACTTTTTCCGATTCGCTCTCTGATATGAATGCACCTTGAAGTCTAACTGGCTTTGCTGCACCAAGTGGGTAGAATAACATATCTCCTTTACCTAGAAGCTTCTCTGCGCCACCCATATCAAGGATTGTTCTTGAATCTGTTTGAGATGATACAGCAAATGCTATTCTAGATGGTATATTGGCCTTTATGACCCCTGTTATAACGTCAACAGATGGTCTTTGAGTTGCTACAATTAAGTGCATTCCAGCAGCTCTTGCCATTTGAGCTAGTCTACAAATATAGTCTTCCACATCATTTGCACTTGCCATCATTAAGTCTGCTAACTCATCTATTATTATTACTATTTTAGGTAATTTTTCTTCTGCTTTCTCATTATAACTTGTTACATCTTTTACTTGAGCATCTGCAAATAGCTTATATCTTCTATTCATCTCTGTAACTGCCCAATTTAAAGCATTTGCAGCTTTTTTAGGGTCAGTAACTACTGGTATTAATAAATGTGGTATTCCATTATAATTTGCAAGTTCAACTACTTTTGGGTCTATTAATAATAATTTTACTTCATCAGGGTTTGCCTTATATAATATACTACTTATCAAAGTGTTTACGCACACACTCTTTCCTGAACCTGTAGAACCAGCTATAAGTAAGTGTGGCATCTTACCTATATCTCCAATTATAATTTTACCTGCTACATCTTTTCCAAGTCCCATTGCAAGAGGAGAATTAAAATTATTAAATTCATCACTTTCTAGAACTTCTCTTACTCCAACCATTTGAGCCTCTTCATTTGGAACTTCTATTCCAATTGCACTTTTCCCAGGAATTGGTGCTTCAATTCTTATACTTTTAGCTGCTAGACTTAAAGCTATGTCATCAGTTAAATTTACAATTTTACTTACTTTTACTCCTGGACTTGGTTGTATCTCATATCTTGTTATAGTAGGTCCAACTGTAACTTGATTAATTTTTGCTTCCACTCCAAAATCTGATAGTGTCTTTTCTAAAAGAGAAGCATTTTTTAATACTTTCTTTTTACCATTTTCATCAGACTTCTTATTTACTTTGTTTAAAAGCTCAATGCTAGGCTTTTTATAGTTTGAATAATCTTCATTAACTGGCTCTGCTATAATACTCATAGGTTGAGTTTTTTCTATATTGTAATTAGATTTACTTATATCAACTTTTTTTTCTGGTTTAGTATCTACAACTAGACTTTCATTTGTAGCTTTTTGTAATTCTTTTAAAACATCTAGCTCTGGCATACTTTGAGTTCCTTCTAATATTTCTAAGTATTCATCTTCTGCCTTATTAAATCCAACTATTTTAATAGTCTTATCATCAACACCATCACCATTTTCCTCTTCAAAATATTCATCTTCTTCATCTTCATTATTACTACCTTTTGATATCAATCCTTTAAAGAATCCTGTTTTTTTGTTTATAGTAGTGTCATCTACTTCATCAGTCATCATATCTATTGCAGATTTCTTCATATTTGCAATTTTATCTTTAAATGTTAAATTACTATCTTTTGATGCTTTAGGTTTTGATTTTGCATTTGATATCAAATCTTTTATAGAAATATTAAATATAAACATTATAGAAAGTATAAGGGCAAAGATACTTATTAACCATCCACCTGCTATTCCAAATATTTTACTCATGTAATACGCAATAGTTGTTGCTATCAAACCACTACCTTGTCCACTTACACCCAATTTCATAACATCATCAAACATATTACCTTTTAGTGGGCTATCTACAGGAATAGTTCCTGCATTTAATAATCCATAAAATACAAAGATAAATAAAATAATTATGTAGTATAGTTTAGTTTTTCTTAGCCTATATATATATTCATTTCCATCAAAAAAACCTAGAAGTCCTGTTATAATTACTATAAATGGTATTGCTATAGAAAGCCCTCCAAATAGTCCTTTAAAAAGATTTTGCATTAACACAGGTACCCATCCCATAGAATTAGAGTTTAAACTATATAATAAAAATACACCTACAAATATTGTTATTAAATTATGATATTCTGCATTAAAACTTAAGGTATTCACCTTCTTTTTTTTCTTCTTTTTCGTGGCCATTAATATCACTCCTTATTTTTAGCAAGTTTTACCCCTTCACAGCAAAAAGTGCTAATGCCTTAACACTAACACTCCTACTTTATTACATCATTATATCATAAATTTTATTATTTAAACAAATTTTAATCATTATTTTTTTCGTCCTCAGATTCTTTTATAAGTTCTTTTAATTTTTTAAGAGCTTCCTTTAGTCCTCCGACTTCATCTATAAGACCATAATCTACAGCTTCTTTTCCTATTAATACACTACCAACATCACTTACAAGCTCGTCTTTTTCATGCATAAGTTTCTCAAGTACATCTTTTTTGATATTTGATGTTCTTGTTATAAATTGAATTATTCTATCTTGCATCTTTTTAAAATATTCAAAGGTCTCATTTATACCAATCACAAGACCAGTAGTTCTCACAGGATGTATAATCATGGTTGCTGTTGGTGCTATGAATGAGTAATCTCCTGCTGTAGCAAGAGGAACTCCTATACTATGGCTTCCTCCTAGAACAAGAGTAACTACTTTCTTAGATGTACTGTTTAAAAGTTCTGCAATAGCTAGACCTGCTTCAATATCTCCTCCAACAGTGTTTAAAACAACTAGTACTCCTTTAACATCATTGCTTTCCTCAATTGAATATAACATTGGAATTATATGCTCATACTTTGTAGCTTTTTTTTGAGGATTTCCTATAAAATGTCCCTCAATTTCTCCAATTATAGTTATACATTGAATATCTTTAGGAGGTTGAGGTGGCATTTCATTAGTACCAAATTGCTTTATACATTCTCTTTCTTCACAACTAGATTCTTCATTACAATTCTCTTTATCAAATCTTTCATTATCTTCTCTGTAATCTTTCATAAACAAACTCCTATCAAAATTATATTTAACTTAGTTTTACCAAATAAATCAAATATATTAAGATATATATGAAATTATCAAATTTGAATAAAAATAATTGTATTATAGTGCTTATTTTACATAAAATTGTTGATGTATAGCATGTACTGCTGTATTCATATCTTCTTCACTAACTAAACAAGATATAGTCATATTTGAATCTGATGTTTGTAAAAGAGATACTCCTTCTTTTGATAAGCCTCTAACTACCTTTGACATGATACCAGACATTTCATCAGCAATTCTTGAACATATCAGTGTTACCTTAGCACAATCTCTATTTACTTCATAATCCAATTCAAATTTATCTAGTATTTCTTTTAATACTTTTATATCAGAATCTTCTACAACAAACGCTTTTTCTGATATGAAGAAATTTATCATATCTATAGTTATAAGTTTATTTTCTATTTCATTTAATACTTCTGTAAATACTTCCTCTGCTGATTTAATCTTAACTTGAGCCACATTATCTTTATTTGCAACAGCAACTTTAAAGTCTTTTTCTTGCTCATATTCTATATTTTCTTCTAAATGACTACATAAAGAGCCTATTTTTGTACCTTCAAAAGTTGGGTTCGTTGTATTTTTTATGGCTAAAGTTATATTTCCACTTTTAGCTAATTGTACAGCTCTTGGATGTATTACCTTTGCACCTTTGTCAGCCATTTGGAATACTTCCTCATAATCTATAAAACTCAATACTTTAGCGTTTGGTTCTACTCTAGGGTCTGCAGTCATTATACCATCTACATCAGTGTAAATTTCCACTGTTTCACATTCTAAAGCTTTACCAATAGCAACTGCTGATGTATCACTTCCTCCTCTTCCAAGAGTAGTTATTTCTCCATCATCTGTTACACCCTGGAATCCAGCTATAATTACAACTTTACCATCATCTAAAGCTCTTTTTACTTTTTTAGGATTTATATACTTTATTTTGGCATTAGAATATTCATCACTTGTAATTATACCTGCTTGTTGACCAGTAAAGAAAACAGATTCTATACCCTGTGAATTCAATAAATTAGCAAGAATTGTTCCTGATATTATTTCCCCACAAGACATTATTAAGTCAAGTTCTCTTTTACTTGGCTCATCATTTACTGCATTACATAAATTTATAAGTGTATCTGTAGCATATGGAGCTCCTTTTCTACCCATTGCTGAAACTACTAATACTAATTGTAATTCTTCATCATTATTTTTGTATGCTTTTACTATCTTACATACTTCATTCATTTTTTCATATGATTCTACTGATGTCCCACCAAACTTCTGCACTAAAATACTCATTTTTTCCTCCTAAATATATCCCTCATATTCTATAATTATCATGTCATTACCTATTTTTTTTACATTTCTCCATGGTACTTCTAAAAATGACTTATCTTTTCTTCTGGCAAAAAAGCCTTTTTCTTTTGGAATTAAAAGCGCTAATATACCGCCTGTAGTTTCATCTAGTATAAGGTCACATTCTCCAATGACCCCCAGTCTTTCTCCTGTGACCAAGTTAACTATTTCCTTACCTGCTATTTCAGATAAATTCATATTTTATACCTCCAGAGATTTACTTTTTAAGATACTAATCCAGATGTAGAATCTTTTCTACGTCTCTTCCAACTATACATGTACCAATATTTTCGATATTGAATACCTTGTCAACAACCTTCTTTACTGAATTAATATCAACATTATTTATACATTCAAGTATTTCATCTGTAGTTTTTACGTTTTTACTAAGTAACATAGATTTACCAGTAGACATCATTCTACTGCTAGTACTTTCTAAATCCAATATATAATTGCCCTTTAACTGTTCCTTACTTTCAGATATTTCTTTTTCTGTAAGATAGTTTTTTCTTATATTTTCAATTTCTTTCTTTATTAAATTATACACATCTTGTAAATTTTCTGTACTCATACTTGCAAATATACCTAATTCACCACATTTTCTATATAATGTCTGTGATGAGTATATTGAATATACTAAACCTTTTTCCTCCCTTATTTTCTGAAAAAGCCTTGAGCTTATACTTCCACCGAAAATATTATTTACCACTGCCATTGAGTAGACTTCTTCATCATTTTCAAAAGGAATACCTTTTAGACACATAGCTAGGTTTACTTGTTCAATATCTTTATTTTTTGATATAAAGCAAGGATTAAACTTAGCCTCGTTTATGTCTACACTCAAATTTTTCTTTTCCCAGTGTCCAAATTTTGATTTAATTTTTTCTACCATATCATCAAATTTAAAGTTTCCAGCTATAGAAATAACAGCGTTATTTGGAATATAATACTTGTTTAAGTATTCTAACATAGATTCCCTAGTTATACTGTATAGAGATTCTTTTGTCCCAATTATATTCATTCCTAATCCATCATTAGCATATATATTTTCTACCAATAAATCATAAGATAAGTCATCTGGAGAGTCTTCATACATCTTAAGTTCTTCCAATATTATAAGTCTTTCCTTATCTATATCATTTTTATCAAATTTAGAATTTAGTATCATATCGCTTAATACATCAATTCCTATATCTATATGCTCATCTATTAGTTTTACATAATAACATGTACATTCCTTACTTGTAAATGCATTTATTTGCCCACCTAAATTGTCTATTGAGCTAGCAATCTCTTTTGATGTTTTGTTTTTGGTTCCTTTAAACATCATATGCTCTATAAAATGAGAAGTTCCACTCACCTGTGCTTCTTCTATCCTAGAACCTGCATTTATCCAAATACCTAATGTTATTGACTTTAGATATGGTATTTCTTCACCAATTATTGTAAGCCCATTTTCCAGTATTTTTGTCTTATACATTACATTCTCCTAACAATTTATTCTTTGTTTCATATTGGATTATTGAAAACACTATGTTTTAATTATATTTATTTTTATATGTATTACATTATAAGTCAGTCCTTTAATTAATTCAACTACAACTTATACAATCTTAATCAAATATTTATACTTTGTCTACTTAAATACATCACTAAGTTTTCCTGGTTTTAGTCCCTTTTCCTTTACAATTGCTATAATATCATCTATACATTTTGTAGTTGCACTTGTTGGATGCATTAAAATTATACTACTATCTTTAATATCTTTTTTCTTCATTCTATCAATGATTACTTCTGGCTGGTCTTTGTATTTCCAGTCTATAGTATCGGCATCCCATTTGATAGAAGTATATCCTAATGCTTTAGCGGCTTTTACTGTTTCTGGACCAAAAGAACCTGCTGGTGCTTGAAAAAATTTAGTTTTTTCACCTATAATTTCTTCAATTATTTTTTTAGATGTCTCTATTTGTTCATAGTTATCTTCATATGATAGTGTTGAGTAATCTAAATGTTTGTATCCATGATTACCTATTTCATGTCCTTGTTTTTTTATCTTTAATAATTCGTCCTTATTCTTTTCTGCCCATTTACCAGTTACATTAAATGTAATCTTTACATTTTCTTTTTTAAGTGTTTCTAAAATGGATTCTACGTACTCTGTTTCCCATCCAAGGTCTATGTTACAAGTTAACGCAACGTATCCACTTTTATCCTTAGTACCTCTTTCATATGGCAAATCTACACCATTAAATAAATTAAATACTGGCTTATTATTAAATAGCTTTAATACCATTACCCCTCCTGATAATCCTAATAATATTACTAAAATTAGTACTACGATTTTTTTAAGCTTACTCTTATTAAGTACCATCATTATCATTAAAACTCCCCCTAATTATGTACAAATTGTTTCTTATTTAATACTATTAAAAATAAGCTCTGTTTATGCACTAAATATAACTTAAATGATTCTCTGCATATCCAATAAAGCTTTCTATCAATTAAATTTTAAATAGATTCTTTATAAGAATAAAACATCCAAGAAAAATAACTTTAAGTTATCTACTGCTAAGCTTTTAGGGTTATCTACTTTTTTGTATCAAAAAAGCAAAGTCCTAAGGCTTTGCTTTTAATTATATAATAAATTATTTATTTTTATGCTCTGGTTTTGGCAAAAGAGCTTTTCTTGATAAATTAACTCTTCCTTTTTCATCAATTTCTGTAACTTTAACTTCAACTTCATCTCCTATATTCAATACATCTTCAACTTTAGCAACTCTTTCGTGACCTATATGAGATATGTGAAGTAATCCTTCTTTTCCTGGAAGTATCTCAATAAATGCTCCAAAGTTCATTATTCTACTTACTTTACCTTTATAAGTTTTCCCTACTTCTGGTTCAACTACTATGTTATTTATAAGTTCTTGAGCTTTCTTAATCATATCAATCTCAATACCTGATACAAATACTTCTCCAGTTTGTTCAATATCTATCTTAACTCCAGTTTCATCTATTATCTTAGTTATTATCTTTCCACCAGGTCCTATTACATCCTTTATCTTGTCAGGATTTATTTGCATTTTAACAATCTTAGGTGCATATGGTGAAAGTTCTGATTTTGGTTGAGATATAGTTTTTCTCATCTCTCCTAATATATGGATTCTACCTTCCTTAGCTTGTTTTAAAGCACGTTGTAAAATTTCTTTATCTATACCATCTATTTTTATATCCATTTGTATTGCTGTTATACCATATTCTGTACCAGCAACTTTAAAGTCCATATCTCCTAAATGGTCTTCCATACCTTGTATATCTGAAAGCACTGCAACTTTACCATCATGCTTTATAAGTCCCATTGCAATACCTGCAACCATATCTTTTATAGGTACACCTGCATCAAGTAAAGATAATGTTGAACCACATACACTTGCTTGAGATGTAGAACCATTTGAACTTAATACTTCAGAAACTAATCTAATAGCATAAGGGAATTCTTCTTGAGATGGTATTACTGGTAATAAAGCTCTTTCTGCTAAAGCACCATGTCCTATTTCTCTTCTTCCTGGTCCTCTTGATGGTCTAGCTTCTCCAACACTATATGCAGGGAAATTATAATGATGCATATATCTCTTGTTTTCTTCTTCATCTAATCCATCTAATTTTTGAACATCTCCTAAAGCACCTAAAGTAGCCACGTTAAGTACTTGAGTTTGCCCTCTAGTAAATATAGCTGAGCCATGAGCTCTAGGTATCATACCAGTTTCACACCATATAGGTCTTATTTCTTCAAGTTTTCTATTATCTGGTCTTACATTTTCATGTACTATAAGCTTTCTTACCTCTTCTTTTATTATATCTTGTAATACTTCTTCTATATCACCAATAAACTCTTCAAAATCTTCTAGAGTCTCTTCAAAGTGAGCTAAAGTTTCTTCTTTAACTCTGTCCATATTTTCCATTCTCTCTAACTTTTCAAAAGTCTGAACTGCTTTTTTCATCTTGTCAGTTGCAAATTCACGAACTAATTGATTTATTTCTTCTCCCGCATGGTATAATTCAACAGCCATTTTTTCTTTTCCAACTTCTGCAACTATACCTTCTATAAACTCCACTACTTTTTTTATTTCTTGATGAGCAAATAAAATAGCATCAAGCATTATATCATCTGGAACTTCATCTGCTCCAGCTTCAACCATCATTATGGCTTCCTTTGTACCCGAAACAACTAGATGCATTGAACTTTTTTCTCTTTGCTCTGCGTTTGGATTTACAACAAATGCGCCATCTACAAGTCCAACACATACTGAACCTGTTGGTCCATTAAATGGTATGTCTGATATAGAAAGGGCTATTGAAGAACCTATCATTGCTACTATATCTGGTGTGCAATCTTGGTCTACTGATAAAACTGTTGCAACTACCTGAACATCATTTCTAAATCCTTTTGGGAATAAAGGTCTTATTGGTCTATCTATCAATCTTGATGTAAGTATAGCTTTTTCTGAAGGCTTCCCTTCTCTCTTTAAAAACCCTCCAGGTATCTTACCTACAGAATATAATTTTTCTTCATAATCCACACTTAATGGGAAAAAGTCTATTCCATCTCTAGGTTTGGCAGACTTCGTTGTATTTACCATTACCATACTATCGCTGTATCTAACTATACAACTACCATTAGCCATTTCACAAATCTTGCCTATTTCTACAGAAAGTTCTCTTCCTGCAAAATCCATTTTAAATATTTTATGTTCAAACATTAATGCTTGTCCTCCTCTTATTAAAAACACGTATATCACTCTATTTACTATATTATCAAAAATACTATAAATTAACAATATAAAATTATCTTCACATATATATGCAAAAACCTTATATTACTACTAATTAGAACAACTTATAGCCAATATATCTGGCCCTGTATGAGAGCAAATAGAAACTCCTCCTCGAGTAAATAATACTCTTCTTGCCTTTATTCTCTTATTTACTTCATCTTTTAATATTTCACAATCATGTAAATTATCCCCACAACCTATTGTGACGATTTTTCCTTCTAAAGTTCCTTCATTCATTTCTAAAATTATATCAACCAATTTACTTGCTATATTCTTTGTTCCTCTAACCTTATTTACCAACTTAGCTTCCCCATTATCAAAGAAAAATATAGGTTTTATATTCAACATATTTCCTATCAAAGCAGTTGCAACTGGGACTCTTCCACTTTGCTTTAAAAAATCAAGTGTATAAGGTGCAAAAAGTAATCTTACACTACTACGAGTATTTTCTAACTCATCTATGATTTCTTCAAATCCCAATCCTTCTTCAAGAAGTTCACATGCCTTTATAACATATTGTCCACTACCAAGAGATAAATTTCTAGTATCAAATATATGTATTTTCTCATTTTCATCTACATCATTTTTAGCTATCATAGCACTTTGAAAGGTTCCTGATGCATTTGATGCTCCTGTTAGACAGATTATATGATACCCCTCTTCTGTAAACTTATCAAATACTTCTTTAAACTCCATATATGTAGCTTGTGAAGTTTTAGGTATTTGCTTAATTTCTTTTACTTTTTTATAAAACTCTTCTTTCTTTATATCTACTCCTTCTATATATTCTTTGTAATTAAAAACAACTGTAAGTGGAACTATTTCTATATAATCTTTTTCCGATATTTCATCTGGAATATCACATAAACTATCACATACTAACTTTATTTTCAAAATAATATCCTCCTTATTCCAACTGATTATACTGTTATAAAATTTCTATATTCCAACTGATTATACTGTTATAAAATTTCTATATTTATCCTGTCTTTCCTTTTAAATTAATTATGTATTTATATACTATTTTAATATTCTTACCCAATATTATTCATTTTATAATTTTTTATAATATATAAACTACTTTTATTATTAACCATTTTATTTTATAATGAATTAACTATAAAAAAGCAGGTATAGTGTATACCTGCTTTTTTATAAAGAATGAAATTACTTTCTTAATCCTAACTTAGCTATTAATGCTCTATATCCTTCAAGATCTTTTTCTTTTAAGTAAGCTAATAAGTTTCTTCTTCTACCAACCATTTTTAATAATCCTCTTCTTGAATGGTGGTCTTTCTTATGAGTTTTTAAATGTCCATTTAACTCATTTATTCTAGCTGTTAATAAAGCTATTTGTACTTCTGGAGAACCAGTATCTCCTTCAACTCTTCCATATTCTTTTATTATTTCTGATTTGTTTATCATTTAGATTACCTCCGTATTTTTTTAGAAACGCCTATTACTAAGCATTGATTGGAGTATTCAAATGCCGAGTAATGGTTATTTTCCTTAATCATTTTATCATACATTACTTGTTTTTGCAAACATAGTTTTCATATACATAATTTGTGTCATGAGACAATTGATTTTTTAAGTCATCTATCGAATTAAACTTTCTCTCATCCCTTATTCTTTCCAAAAATTCAACAATTATATTTTCACCATAAATGCCTCTGTCAAACTCTAAAATATTTGTTTCAATAGATAAAGATTTTCCATTAACTGTTGGGTTGTAACCTACATTTGTAGCACCAAAATAAGTCTCATCTCCAATATGTACAATAGAAGCATAAATACCTCTCTTTGGAACGAGCATATTATTCTTAAGGTCAATATTAGCTGTTGGGAATCCCATAGTTCTTCCAAGGTGTTTAGAATGTATAACACAGCCTTCTAACTTGTAATTACGACCTAAATACTCTTTGACATTAGTCATATCACCTTTGGATACTAAACTTCTAATATAAGTACTACTCACTCTTACATCATTTATTTTGATTGGTCTTATTACTTCTACTTCAAAACCAAATTCATGTTCTAAGCTTTTTAATAGATTAACATTACCTTCTTTTGCTCTTGCAAATGTAAAATCATGTCCAATTACTATCTTTTTAGCTTTTAATTTTTTTACTAGTATCTCATCTACGAAATCCTTTGCAGGTATTTTAGTCATATACTCATCAAATGGTATGATTACAACTGTATCTATTCCCAAATCTTCTAATAATTTTATCTTATCATCATTACTTATAATATTTTTTGTTGAGTTTGGTCTAAAGTAATTTACAGGATGATTTGCAAATGTAAATACAATACTCTGTATATTTTCTTTTTTTGCATATTCAACTGTTTTTTTTATAAGAACTTGATGGCCTTTATGTACGCCATCAAAATTTCCTATGGTAATGACACTTTCTTTTATGTTTGCTATTTCTTCTATAGATTTTATAATCACCATAATAAATGTTCCCCGCTAAAATATAATTTACTCTTAACTTATTCACAAACTATTATAGCATAAGTAAAAGAGATAGACTATAGAAGTTATTATAGTACTATCTCTTTTGTTGTTTTTTTAAATACATTAGTTATATGAACATCTTATCACTTTTAACACTTATTGTATTATTATGTTTTGATAACTTTCCTAATCCTAAGAAGTTATCTGTACTATATACTCTTACAAATTCATCATCTTTATCAAAATTATTTTTCAAAAATCTTTTATCTTCTATTGAACCACCATTACTATAATATTTTATAGCGCTAGGATTTAATACAATATAATTAAACGAATCAAGTACGTAATCTATATCATATAAGTATTTATCTAAAGTTTTATTTTCATGAAATAATTCTAATTCTTCTAATGTTATTGAATTCTCTAAGTTAAATTTACCAGAAGATGTTCTATTCAAAAATGACATATGTGCTCCACAACCTAAATATTCTCCTATATCATGGCAAATACTTCTAACATAAGTTCCTTTAGAACACTCAACATAAAACATTACTTTGTTACCCTTTATACTGAGTATTTTTATGTCTTTTATATTTACCCTTCTTGTTTTTAAAGTAATTTCAGATTGTCTACCACTTCTTACTAAATCACACATTCTCTTTCCATTTACTTTTAAAGCTGAATAAATTGGAGGAAGTTGATTTATTTCTCCTCTTTGTGTATCAAAAGCTCTCTCTATCTCTTCATTACTGAATTTAAAATCATCAACCTTTTTTAAAATTTCACCTGAGGCATCATAAGTGTCTGTACTTATTCCTAAAGTAAGCTCACATATATACGATTTATCTTTATTTAAAATAACTTCACATACTTTTGTAGCTTTCCCTATACAGATTGGTAAAACACCTGACGCATCTGGGTCAAGAGTACCTGTATGACCTACTTTCTTTATATTTAAAATCTTTCTCACTCTACTTACAACATCATGAGATGTCATACCTGTAGGTTTCAATATACTTATAATCTTATTCATTTTACTGTCACCTTAAATTGATTTTAACACTGCCTCTAGTACCATTTTTTTTGCATTATCAACACTATCTTTAATAGTACATCCAGCAGCCCTTATATGACCACCACCACCAAATAACTTGGCTATTTCACTTACATCAACATAATTTTTTGACCTAAAACTCACTTTAATTTCATTTTGTTTTTTCTCTTTAAATAAAATTCCAACTTCTATACCTTTTATGTCTCTTGTATATGTTGTTATTCCATCAACATCATTAAAGCCAATATTATTTCTATTCATCATGTCTTGAGTTAAAACTATACTAGATACCTTTGAATCAAATATCTCCAAACCCTTTAGAGCTTCTCCTAATAATTTATAATAATCAGAAGAATTGCTTTGATATATATTTTGTATTATAGTATTTTTTTGTGCACCTAAAACAAGTAAATTTTTTGCCATTTCAAAGCTACTTGCATGTACATTTGAATACGAAAAGTTTCCAGTATCAGTTACAAGACCTGTATATAAACATGTTGCTATATCTTCATTTATAATCTTAATATCTTTTATTTTCTGGAATCTAACCAATAAATTATAAACTAATTCACATGTAGAAGATGCATCAATATCTACATAATTTAAATCACCATATGAATCATTACTAGCATGATGGTCAATACAGATTAATTTTGATGCATTATTTTTGATTTCATCACTCACACATATTCTCATTTTATCTCCACAATCAAGTGCTATTAGAGAATGCTTATTTATATCAAATTCATTAGATTTATAGATTCTTACACCTTCAACCAAAAATTTTAGATTTAATGGAACTTCATCATCAAGTACATAATATACATTTTTTCCTAATTTTTTTAATGTATAATACATTGAAAGTGTAGAACCAATGTTATCTCCATCTGGACTAATATGAGAGGTAACTATAAAATAGTCACCCTCATAAATATAATTTATAATACTATCCATATTATTCATCATAATTTTTATCCTCATTTTGTTGAGTATTTGTTTTATTAACTCTTTTTATAAGGCTATCCATATACATTCCTTTTTCTATTGAATCATCAATTTTAAAGATTATTTCAGGAATATATCTAAGTTTTATATTTTTTCCTACTTCTCTTCTTATATACCCTCCAGCACTTTTAAGTCCTGTTAGTGTAGATTCTTCATCTCCACCTAAAATACTCACATATACATAAGCATATCTTAAGTCATTTGTAACTTCTACATCAGTTACGCTTACCATAGATGTTATTCTAGGGTCTTTTACTCCATTTATAATCATAGTACTTACTACTTTTCTTATTTCTTCTGCTATTCTTCTTGTTCTATTATATGATGCCATACCATCGACCTTCTTTACTAACTGATTTTCTTTGATACGAATTTATAATTTTCTTTCTACTTCTTTAGTTATATAAGCTTCTACTATGTCACCTTCTTTTATATCATTATAATTTACAAAGCTCATACCACATTCGTATCCAGAATTAACTTCTTTTACATCATCTTTAAATCTCTTAAGTGCTGCAAGTTCACCTTCATGTATTATTATACTATCTCTAACTAATCTTACTTTACAGTTTCTAAATATCTTGCCATTAGTCACGTAACATCCAGCTACTGTTCCAACACCAGATATTTTATATATTTCTCTTATTTCAGCTTTTCCTGTTTCTTCATCAACATATTCAGGGTCTAACATACCAGTCATAGCAGCTTGTATATCTTCTATGGCCTTGTATATTATAGTATATGTTCTTATGTCAACATTTTCTTTTTCTCCTAAAGATTCTGCACCTGGAACTGGTCTTACATTGAATCCTATTATTATTGCATTAGAGGCTGCTGCAAGTAATATGTCTGATTCAGTTACAGCTCCAACACCTCCATGTATTACTTTAACTTGTACTTCTTCATTTGATAATTTTTCTAAAGATTGTTTAACTGCTTGTACTGAACCTTGTACATCTGCTTTTATAACTATATTAAGGTCTTTTATAGAACCTTCGCTCATTTGACTAAACAAAGCATCTAGTGATAATCTTTGAGTTGATTTTAACATTTCATCTCTAACTATTTGCTGTCTTCTTGCTGCTACACTTCTAGCAATTTTATCAGTTGGAACTTCTACAAATTGGTCTCCACCTTGTGGAACTTCTGATAAACCTAATATCTCAACTGCTGTAGATGGACCTGCTGTTTTTACTCTTTTACCTTTTGCATTTATCATTGCTCTAACTTTACCACATGCAATACCTGCAACGATTGGATCACCTACTGTTAAAGTACCACCTTGAACAAGTACTGTTGCAACTGGCCCTCTTCCTTTATCAAGCTCAGCTTCTATAACAGTTCCTACTGCTCTTTTATTTGGATTTGCTCTCAATTCTTCCATTTCAGCAACCAATAATACCATTTCTAAAAGTGTATCTATTCCCTCTTTTTTCTTAGCTGATACTGGAACTGCTATTACTTCTCCGCCCCAATCTTCAACCAATAGTCCTTGGTCTGCTAATTCTTGTTTAACTTTATCTGGATTTGCACCTGGCTTATCTATTTTATTGATAGCAACTATTAAAGGCACACCTGCTGCTTTAGCATGGTTTATAGCTTCCACTGTTTGAGGCATTATACCATCATCTGCTGCAACTACTAGTATTGCTATATCTGTAACTTGTGCTCCTCTTGCTCTCATTGATGTAAAAGCCTCATGTCCTGGAGTATCTAAAAATACTATTTTTTGTCCATTGATTTTAACTTCTGAAGCACCTATATGCTGAGTTATTCCTCCAGCTTCACCTGAAATTACATCAGTTTTTCTTATTGCATCTAGTAAAGATGTCTTACCATGGTCAACATGTCCCATAACTGTAACAACTGGTGGTCTAGGTTTTAAATCCTCTTCTTTATCTTCTTCAATTTCCATTAAAGCTTCTATTTCTAAAGCTTCTGTATCATCACTTTCAGCTACTGTTAATTCAAATCCATAGTCTTTGGCAGCTAAAGCAGCAATCTCAAAACTTATCTCTTGATTTATTGTTGCCATAGTTCCCATTTTCATAAGCTTCATAATTATTTCTGATGGAGATTTATCTAATCTCGTTGCTAATACTTGTACTGTCAACTGTCCATCTATTTCTATAACATTTCCATTTTCTTGAGATGAATCTTCACCTAACATTTCAAGTGCTAATTCTAACTCTTCACCTTCTAATACTGAATCCTTGTCAGTTACATTTATATCTAATTCAGCTAACTTATTTATAAGCTCTTCATTTGATATATTTAATTCTTCTGCTATTTGGTATACTCTTGTTTTTGACACAAGATCACCCCCTATTTTATTTTAAATTTCTATTAATTCAATTATCTTTTTAGAAAAATTTTCATCTTTTATTCCTACAACTGCCCTTGGAGATTTTCCTATTGCAAATCCTATTTCCTCTTTTGTTGAAAAAAATAGATATGGAATATTTCTAAAAGTTGATTTATCTTTAAAAAGTTTTTTAGTATTATTTGACGCATCTTCTGCTATCAAAATCAAACTTACTTTTCCTTTTTTAAGGTCAAGCAAAGTTGAATCATCACCAGACACTATTTTCCCTGCACGAGTTGCGAGTCCTAAGAATGAAAGTACTTTTTCTTTATTATTTTTCATATTCTTCTAACTCCATAAGTAGATTATCATAGACTTCATCAGGAACATCTATCTTAAAAGCTTTATTTAATGCTTTACTTTTTATAGCTTTTTTTAGACATTCAGAGCTTTTACATACATATGCTCCTCTTCCATTTGCTCTTCCTGTTGGGTCTAAAAATATTTTTCCTTCTTTATTTTTAACTATTCTTATAAGCTCTTTTTTAGAGTCTCTATCTTGACACGCTATGCATTTTCTTTGAGGTACTTTTTTTACTTTTTTCAAAATCATCCCTCCTTACTCTTCTTCACTAAAATTATCATCTGAAGTATCTAACTCTTCTTGGTTGACAAATTCAGCTTCAACATCCTCTTCTTCTATTTTTTTGAAATTTTCAAGAGTTAACATTTCTTGTTCTGCTTGAGATTCGCTCTTAATATCTATTTTCCAGTTAGTCAATTTTGCTGCAAGTCTTGCATTTTGTCCTTCCTTGCCTATAGCAAGTGATAGCTGATAATCTGGAACGATTACTAAAGCAGACTTTTCATCTTCATTTATATCTACTCTAACAACTTTTGATGGGCTAAGTGCTGCTGATATAAACTCTGCTGGATTTTCACTGTATTTTATTATATCTATTTTTTCATCACCAAGTTCATCCACTATATTTTTTACTCTAAGTCCTTTTGGTCCAACACAAGCTCCAATTGGGTCTATTTTTTCATCTATAGATCTTACTGCCATTTTAGTTCTTGACCCAGCTTCTCTTGCTACAGATTTTATTTGAACTATTCCTTCATATATTTCAGGAACTTCTTCTTCAAACAATCTCTTTACTAGACCTGGATGACTTCTTGATACAACTATTTGAGGTCCTTTGTTAGTCTTTTTAACTTCAAGTATATAGAATTTTATCTTTTGACCTGCTTTATAATTCTCAAATGGTATTTGCTCACTTTGAGTCATTACACCTTCTATTCTTCCAAGGTTTACATAAACAACATTTTTATTTGCTCTAGCAACCTCTCCTGTAACTATTTCATTTTCTTTTTCTATAAATTCATTATACACTATTTCTCTCTCAGCTTCTCTTATTCTTTGAACAACTACTTGTTTTGCTGTCTGAGCTGCAATTCTTCCAAAGTTTTTAGGAGTAACTTCATGTTCTATAATATCACCTAATTCATAATTAGGATTTATCTCTCTAGCATCCGCTAACTCTATTTCTAAGAAAGTATCATATAAATCTGATTCATCAACAACAACTCTTTGAGAAAATACTTTTATATCTCCCTTGTCTCTATCAAACTCAACTCTAACATTTTGTGCTGAACCAAAGTTTTTCTTGTATGCAGTTAAAAGAGCTTGTTCTATAGTATCTATAAGTATCTCTTTGTCTATACCTCTATCAACTACTAATTCATCTAATGCTTCCATAAATTCATGATTCATTTTTTTATATCCTCCCTATTTAATATACCACTAAAACTTTATTGCTAATCTGACAATAGCAACATCTTTTCTATTAAATTCCATTTCTTTACCATTTACAAGGATTTTTATATTATTATCTTCTGTTAGTCCTACAAGTTCACCTTCAAATTGTTTACATCCATTTAATGGTTTATATAATTTCAAATCTACATCTCTACCTTGGTATCTCACAAAATCTCTGTCTTTTTTTAATGCTCTATCAAGTCCTGGAGAGGATACCTCTAAAAAGTAATTCTCTTTTATAGGGTCTTTTTCATCAAGTATTGGGCTTAATTCTCTACTAACTAATTCACATTCGTTTAAAGATATTCCTTCTTCTTTATCTATGTATACTCTTAAGTAGTATTCTCCTGCTTCTTTTACATATTCAACATCAACCATTTCAAATCCATGTTCATCCGTTATTTTAGTTACAATCTCTTCGATTGTAGCTTCTAAATTTTTTTTCATTAAATTTCCTCCTATTCAATTGTAAATAACCAGTTCCTATAATCTTAAACAAAATACATTTAATAAAACTAAAACTAGTTTTTTAATAATATATTTAAAATAAAAGAGTGAGAACAGCTGTCTCACTCTTAGTTTCTGCAAAGTATACTATTTTCTATACTATGATATCATAAAATTCTTTTATTTGCAACTTTTTAAACTAACTTAAAACAGTGACAATTGATTTTTCTCACTCATATTCTCAAGTGAACCATGATTAGTAAGAGTTTCTATTACCGTTTTTGATATTTTTGTTCTCTTTCTCAAATCTTCCTTTGATATAAATTCACCATTTTTTCTTTCATTTTGGATGTTTATAGCAGCATTTCCTCCAAGACCTTGTATTGCTGCCATTGGTGGAAGTAATGTTTTTTCTCCTACAACTATAAACTCAGTCGCATCTGATTTATATATATCAACTGGTAACAATTTTATTCCTCTAGCATACATTTCAAGAGCAACTTCTAATACAGTTAACATACCTTTTTCTTTTGTAGTTGCATCATTTCCCAGCGACTCAATTTCGTTTATTTTTGATTTTATAGCATCCAATCCCTTAACAATTAAATCTGCATCAAAATCCTCAACTTTTGTAGTAAAATAAGTAGCATAAAATGCCTCTGGATAGTGAACTTTACAATATGCAATTCTAAATGATGTCATAACATAAGCAACTGCATGTGCTTTTGGGAACATATACTTAATCTTTTTACATGAGCCTATATACCATTCTGGAACATTGTTTTTTTTCATTTCTTCAATGTGTTCTGGTTTTAAACCTTTACCTTTTCTTACACTTTCCATTATTGTAAAACTCATTTTTGGAGGTAATCCTTTAAATATTAAATAGTTCATGATGTCATCTCGTGTCGATATAACATCTTTTAATCCAACTATGTCTTCTCTAACTAAGTCTTGTGCATTGTTTACCCAAACATCTGTACCATGAGAAAGACCAGATATACGTACAAGCTCTGCAAATGTAGTAGGCTTGGTGTCAAGTAGCATTTGTCGTACAAACTTAGTTCCAAATTCAGGTACAGCAAGACAACCTATAGGACAATTTATCTCTTCTGGAGTAACTCCTAATGCTTCTGTAGATGTAAATAAAGACATAGTTTCCTTATCATCCAATGTGATTTCTGTTATATTAATTCCAGTAATATCTTCAAGCATTCTTATGATGGTAGGACCGTCGTGTCCAAGTATGTCTAATTTAAGTATTCTACCACTTATTGAGTGATAGTCAAAGTGAGTGGTTATTACACCACAAGAAGTATCATTTGCTGGATATTGAATAGGTGTAAAATCATATACATCTTTATAGTCTGGTATAACCATAACTCCACCGGGATGCTGTCCAGAAGTCCTTTTAACTCCTGTACAACCATTTGAAAGTCTGAGTACTTCTGCATTTGGCACACTTATGTTGTTTTCTTCTACATACTTTCTTGCATATCCAAAAGCTGTTTTTTCTGCTACAGTACCTATAGTACCAGCCCTGTATACATATCCTTCTCCAAACAATTCTTCTGTATATTTATGAATTATTGGTTGATAATTTCCGGAGAAATTTAGGTCTATATCTGGCTCTTTATCACCTTCAAAACCTAGAAATACCTCAAATGGAATATCATGACCATTCTTAGCAAGCTTTCTTCCACATTTTGGGCAATCTTTATCTGGTAAATCAACACCTGAACCCCATTCACCTATTTCATAAAAGAATGAATATTTACAATCTTCATTTTCACATATATAGTGTGCCGGAAGAGGGTTAACTTCTGTTATATCACTCATTGTAGCTGCAAAAGATGAACCAACTGAACCTCTTGACCCAACTAAATATCCATCTGATAGAGATTTTGCAACTAGTTTTTGGGCTATAATATACATAACTGCATATCCATTGCTTATTATTGAATTTAATTCTCTATCCAGTCTTTTTTGAACTATTTCTGGTATTGGGTCTCCATATATTCGTTTGGCTTTTTTGTAACACATTTCTCTTAGTTCTACATCTGAACCCTCTATAATTGGAGGATAAGTGTCATCTGGTATAGGTTTTATATCTTCAACCATATCAGCAATCAAGTTGCTATTTTCAACTACAACTTCATATGCTAATTCTTCACCAAGATAACTAAACTCTTCTAACATTTCATCTGTTGTTCTAAAGTGTAAATAAGTTTCTTCTTCATCTACTTTAAACCCCTGAGAATACTTAAGAACTTTTCTTAACACAGCTTCATGTTTATCTAAAAAGTGAACATCCCCAGTAGCTACTGGAATTTTATTAAATTTTTTAGCTGTATCAATTAGCTTTCTATTCAATTCTCTTAACTCTTCCTCGTCCTTAACTTCTCCCTTATCAATCATAAATCTATTGTTATCTATAGGCATTACTTCAATATAATCGTATAAATCTATTATTTTTTTCATTTCCTCATCAGACACATTTTTCTTTACAGCTTGAAAAACCACTCCTGCTTCACATGCCGAACCAATTATTAACCCTTCTTTATATTCATTTAATACACTTCTAAGGATTCTTGGGGCTCTAAAAAAATGATTTACATGTGCATCTGAAATTATTTTATACAGATTTTTTATACCTACAGAATTCTTTGCTATCAAGGTTATATGGTTTGTACTAAGCTTTGTATAATCAATTTTTCCAAGTATATTGTTTACATCACTTAAAGTTTTCGCACCTTTCTCTGTAAGCATTTGTAAAAATTTATTAAATATGAGTGCTGTAGCTTCAGCATCATCTACTGCTCTATGGTGATTTAAAAGAGGGATACCAAGTTCTTTAGCAACAATATTTAATCTATGTCTTTTTAAATTTGGTAACATTACTCTTGCCAACATAAGCGTATCTACTTTTTTATTATTATATAATAAACCTTGTTCTCTGCATTTTTGTGATATAAACCCTGTATCAAACTCTGCATTATGTGCTACTAATACACTATCCCCAACAAATTCCATAAACTTAGGAAGAACTTCTTCAATAGTTGGCTTGTCTTTAATTAACTCGTTAGTTATTCCTGTTAATTCCTGTATCTTATATGAAATATCTTTTTCAGGGTTTATCAATTCGCTAAATCTATCTATAATTTTAAAATCTTCTATTTTTACAGCACCAATCTCAGTTATTTTATCATTTGTATTGGAAAATCCAGTCGTTTCTATATCAAATACAACAAATGTTTGTGAAAGTTCTTTATCATTTGCATCCTCTATAATAAGAGAATCATCTTCAACCAAGTATCCTTCTACTCCATAAAGTATTTTTATGTTATTTGACTTACCTGCATTCATAGCATCTGGAAAGCCTTGTACAACACCATGGTCTGTTATAGCAATAGCAGGGTGACCCCATTTAGCTGCACGCTCTACAAGATTTTTAACAGAGCAAATAGCATCCATAGAAGACATTTGAGTATGTGCATGTAGTTCTACCCTTTTTTCCTCTGACTTATCCTCTCTCTCTGGTCTACTTTCTTTTCTTATCCCACTAATCATCATACTAATTTCTCTTTGATATGTATCATAAACTATGTCACCTTTTATTTTTAAGTAAGCTCCTTTTTTGACATTTTCAAGTACTCCATCTTTATTTGTATCTGTTAAAAATAGTTTACAGCTTATTGAACTAGTATAATCTGTAATTGATGCTATCATAAGTATTTTCCCATTTTTAAGTTCTTTAGTTTCAACATCAAATATATCCCCAACAACTGCAACTGTTCCAGAAGATGCATTTAATTCAACTATATTTTCAATCATAGCATTTGCATTATCTCCATAGATTAAATTTTCATCTACTTCAGATTTAATGACATAACTTTCTTCTTCACTTTCTTCACACTTACTAACTTTCCCAATTTCTAAAGCTCTAATTTTTTCTTCCATTTCTCTATCATTGATTCTTATAAGTCTCTCTTTATTTACCTTTTCATCCACAGCTTTTTCTATCGTTATATTTAAATCTAATCCTAACTCTTCACTAAGTACAGTTTTGAGTACATAGATTACATTTTTTTTCATTAATCGCTCATAAAATATACCCTTCGGAAGTTTTATTTTTAATTCTTCATCTAAACAAAGAAATTCTACTTGTTTATACCACCCTGCAATAGATGGGCAAAGATATTTTAATATATACAATATATTGTTCCAATATTTTTTTATAACATCTTTGTTGGATTTCCTTTCAAAACCAGTAAACCTTATCTTCATTCTGATATCTTTAAAATAATCGAGTTTATACATCAATTCTTCTTTAAATTTATCTAAAAGCTCATGAGAAACAATGTCTTTAGATGTAAGATAAAAATAAACTATTTTGTCTTCTTTAAAATAAACTACTCTATTTATGTAAACATCTTTAAGTTGCTTTCCAAGACCACTATTATTAATTTCCAACTTATCTAAATATTCCTTAATACTTTCCATTTATATCCTCCTTTCTCAAAATTATCTTTATATATATTATTACCACTTTTTATCTATTTCTATCTAATTACTCACTTATATTTACTTAGAATCATTATTATAACATAAAAATTTTGTTAATATTAAATTTATAATTGGTAAATTATATACAAAAAGACTATAGATAATTTAAACAAAATGAAAACTACCCATAGTCTGTATTTTTTATTTATATATTACTTGTATTGAGGAACCTCAAAAACTAAACTGCTTCCTCCACCATAAAGACCAATTAAATTCTCCATAATTCCAGAAATCCCATTAGCCCAGTTTACGTCAGTTGCATATTGATGCCATGTATAATCATAATTCCACTTCATCTTGTAAATAGTATTTTGATTGTACTTAGAACTATTTATATAGTTTTGAGATATCCACTTTGCAGAACCATCTATTGTAGCTTCTACACTAGTCCATCCATTAGAATATGCTGCTTCTGCTCCTGAAACATTCGCACTTTTATCTATTGCTCCTATCCCAAAAAAATTGTATACTTTAACTGGTTTACTAAGAGGTTCACCCTTATAAGAAGTTAGTGTCTGACCTTGTGCAAGTGTTGACTTGCCATAAGCAGTTTCCCACATAGCATGAGATACTAGATATACGACATCTATATTATACTTCTTAGCAGCATTTATAAATGCTGCTCCTTGGTTTTTAAATACACTAGAAGACAAACCATTAAGATATGAGTTCAGACTTGATTCTGAAATACCACCTCTATAACTGTTAATCTTCAAAAACTGCATCATACCCTTAGTAGTATTTGTAAAGTTTTTAGGATTTAAATAGTATTCTATATCACTTGTACTTGCATTTACAAATGAGCTTGTTCTTTGTGCTGAAAAAGTACTAAATTCAGGACTTGGAGTACTTTTTCTATTACCTGGTGCTACTACATTTCCTCCTGTTGCTGCTTTTTCAACTTGTTTACTTATATGAGATGACAAAGTATAGTTCAAAGATTTATAATCAATTTTAGCGCCACTTATACCTGACATGCCATTTATTTGACCTGATGATGAAGAATCATTACCATTATTATTAGAACTACTATCAGAGTTATTATTTGATGTATCTGCTGAAGTAGTTAGATAATTTCCTACTACAAAGGCTTCTTTATTGTTAAAATTAATCTTAGCCCATCCACTACTTTCTGATAGTACGGTTACCTTACTTCCTTTATAAACCTTTCCCAACTTACTATATGTAGAACCTGGTCCACTTCTTACGTTTAAAGAAGCTGTATTTACAACCTTATCAGCATTTTTTTTGTCATTGCTTTTATTAGAATCATCTGAATTACTTTGGCTTACATCTGATAAGTACATGCTAGATACATATGCGTCTTTTCCATTATACTTTATTTTGGACCATCCATTACTTTCCGATATTACTTCTACTTTACTTCCTTTTGGCAACTTGCCTAACAAACCATAACTTGTATTTGGGCCACTTCTTACATTTAGTGAAGTTGTATTTACTTGTTTAGTCTTTGATTTATTAGTTGAATTTGAAACATCTCCTAAATAAGAACTCGCTACATACCCTAATCTTCCATCATATTTGATTTTAGACCACCCATTACTCTCTGATATTACTTCTACTTTACTTCCTTTTTTTAGTACGGTTATTACTCTGTAACTTGTACCTGCTCCATTTCTCATATTCAAACTATTTGAAATAACTTGTTTTTCTTTATTTGTAGACGTTCTTAAAGAATCACCATTTGACTTTGCTATATATTTTGATGAAGCCCAACCTTCTTGTCCAGATTCGGCTTTTATTTTATACCATCCATTAGAAGAGTCTTTAATCAAAACTTTATCATCTTTTTTAGCAACAAAGGCTATACTACTTTCGGCAGTTGGTTCATTTCTTACATTTAAATAATTTATAGTCACTATACCTATATCTCCATTAGCATGTGCATTTACCACACTTAAGGGTAACATAGCTAATGTTGCTAAAGCTGCTTTTTTCTTCACGTACTTCCCCCGCCCTTCTTATACATTAAAACAATTTTAATATAATTATACGACAACTTGTTATTTTAGTAAATATTGTCTATTTACATTATGTATACATTGTCTTTATATTCACTTTATTTTTTCTTTATTGAACTGATTGAATTGTATATTTATTTGAAATAAATAAATAAAAATCTTTTATTTCTCTTATAATTTTGTCTATCATTAAATTAATATTAATATTGAAAATACTAAATTAATTTTAATGTAGTAGTTTACAAATACTCAGTTCTAATAAAGTAACATAAACACCTCAAGATGTAGTACAATTTATATATAATAATATGGAGGTGTAACTATGGATGCAAATAACTTAAAAGACTTAATAGCCAATCACAATAATATTGTATTTTTTGGTGGCGCAGGTGTTTCAACCGAATCTAATATTCCAGATTTTAGAAGTTCTACTGGACTATTTAGCCAAAAACTCAATAAACAATTTACTGCTGAACAATTAGTTTCACATACTTTTTTTGTTAGATACCCAGAAGAATTTTTTGAATTTTATAAGGATAAATTGATATATCCTAATGCAAAACCCAACAATGCTCACATGGCTTTAGCAAAGCTTGAAGAAATGGGTAAACTTAAAGCTGTCATAACTCAAAATATAGATGGACTTCATCAAATGGCTGGGAGTAAAAATGTCTTAGAACTTCATGGTTCTGTACACAGAAATTATTGTACTGAATGTGGTAAGTTTTTTGACTTAGAATCTATGTTAAATCTAGGTGGTAATATTCCTTACTGTGACAACTGTGGTTCTATAGTAAAACCTGATGTAGTGCTTTATGAAGAAGCCCTTGATAGTGATGTCATTACTAAAACAATTTCTGCTATAAGTAATGCTGATTTACTAATTATAGGTGGTACATCATTAGCTGTATACCCAGCAGCAAGTTTTATAGATTATTACAAAGGCAAGTATATTGCTCTTATCAATAAAGCAAACACAGTTTATGATAAGTCAGCTTCTCTTGTAATAAATAAGCCTATTGGAGAAGTTTTATATGACGCTGTATTAAGACAAATGTAAATTTATTTCACGATTTTTATTATACATATGAGTTTTTATGTTGAATTTAAAGTTTTTTTTTAGTATTATTTTTGTTATGATGTTTTAGTATAAATATGAATAACTTGAAAGGAGCTTTTATGAAACTAAAAACTATATCCTTACCAGAGCTTAATAATTTAGACCCAACACTAGAATCTACATTTATCAAAATGGGTGAAGAACAAGGTGAACTAGCTGAATGTATAGGTAAATTTAGAAATCTAAGTGGAGAAAATAATGACTTAGATGAAGTTGATATTATAAAAAAAACTGCTAAGGAACTAATGGATGTAGCGCAGACATGTGTTACAATGATGTTTAAGTTAGAAGAACAATATGGTATTAATCTTGATGAAATACGAAAAGAACATATAAAAAAATTAGAAAAAAGAGGCTACATAAAAAATATAGATAAGTAAAATTTCTTACTTATCTATTTATCAAAACAAATCTAAAGATGGTATCTCAAAATGACTTTCTAAGTACATATGAAATACCATCTTTCTTATTTATGTGATTTTTAATATTTTTATAAAAAATTAATCTTATCTAAATAAAGTTACTTCTTACCATAAAATTTTTATTTTTAATTATTTTATTCCTTTCTTCTTTCTTCATAAAGTTTGCTATATTCTTCCACAGCTTCATCCCATGCTTCTATATCAGTTATCCCCTTTTCAATTGCTAATAAATGAGCCATCTCAGCCAATTTTGATGCGGACTCTATTATTCCCATTTGCTACATCCTCTCTATTGTCAAATACTTACAAAAACTATTAATTAGTTCTAATATTTGTTATTATTATTCCCAAAAACTCTAGTAAATAAAAAAAAAATTATTTTTTGACATGATGAGACTACACTTACAAAATAACATTGCGTTTTATTTATTAGAATTCTTATATAAAATAAAACTCTTATTGAATTTTTTATATATTAAATTGAGAGAGAATGAATATATTTATATAGATACATATCAAATTTATTATAGGAGAGAATGTTATATGTTTAAAATTTTTCTTTTTTCTAGTGAACAATTTGTAAGTCTTTTTATATTTGGATTGTTTCTATACTATTGTCCAAAACTAACCAAAAACATTTTACCTTATAGTTACACAGTTGAGAAGATAATTTGTACACTAATGGTAGTAGTTATGGCCTTAGAACAACTATTAATCATTTCTTCAGGTAATTATAGTACTTTAAACTCTTTACCAATTGGAATTAATTATATCTGCATATATCTATGTATAGCTATACTGGTTTTTAAACAGTATCATCTTTTTAACATATTTTTTTCTTGGAGTTTAGTTTGTTCAGTTGGAGAACTCATTTTTTCTAAAAACTTGGGTTATGAATTTCCTAGCTTAATATACTTTATATTTATCTTCTCTAAGTGCCTGATAATTTATGCAGATATATATATGGTCGATGTTAGAAAATTTAAAGTTAACAGATATGCACTTAGAGATAACTTAGCTATCTGTTTCATTTATTTTTCATTCATTTTTTTACTAAACACATTTACTAACGCACAATATTATTATGGTTTTTTAAGTCATAGCACAACTGCTATTTTTTCATTCATTTTTGTTACTAGTATTATGTACATACCTGCTCTTTTATCTAATAGAGATACTTTTATACTTGAAAAAAAGAAAAAGAGTAAATAATTTATTTAAATTTACAAATAAAGCCACATGAATAATTTTTGTAATCTAAGATTATTCATGTGGCTTTATAAATTATATTTTTTGATTGTTATTTTAGATTTCTGCCAAATAATACAATGTTCTAACAGGTTCTCCTGTAGCTCCCTTTGCTTTGTATCCAATTGCTTTTGATGATGTACTTGTCCCTGCTATATCCATGTGTATCCATGGAGTACTGCCAACAAATTCACCAATAAAAGCTCCTGCCGTTATACATCCAGCATTTTTACCCCCAGTATTTTTAAGGTCTGCTTCTTCTCCTTTTATCATATCTTTAAATTCATCATAAATTGGCATCTTCCACACTCTTTCTCCAGATAAAGTGGCAGCTTTTTCTAATTCACAATAAAAGTCATCATTATTTGTTACTATAGGAGTTGCAACATTACCTAACAATGTTAAAGCAGCACCAGTTAATGTTGCTACATCAACCACCTTTGTCACTTTTTCATTATTTATAATGTAATATATTGCATCAGCTAATGTAAGTCTACCTTCTGCATCTGTATTTAAAACCTCGATAGTTTTCCTTGCCATCGAATTAATTATATCCCCAGGTTTGTATGAACCTCCTGATAAAGCATTCTCACATGCAGCAACTACTGCTATAACATTTTTCTTTAATTTGCTTTGAGATATAGCACACATAGCACCTATAACACTTGCAGCACCAGCCATGTCTGTCTTCATGTCTAGCATAGAAGCATTTGATTTTAAAGAATATCCACCTGTATCATAAGTCAATCCTTTACCTACTAAACCTAATGTATCTGTACTTTCTTTATCTCCAAAATATCTCATCACTATGAATCTTGGTTTATTAATCGAACCTCTTGAAACAGCAAAAAAAGCTTCCATGCCTAATGCCTTTATTTTTTCTTCTTCATAAACCTCAACATTGAACCCAAACTCTGCACCAAGTTTGACTGTTTCTATTGCTAATGTTTTTGGATATATTACGTTTGATGGTTCATTTACTAGATTTCTAGCTATTATAGTTGAATTAGCTAATACTTTAGCCTTTTCGATTTGACACTCAACATTCTTTTCAGTAAATATAGTTATAGTATCAACTTCTTTTTTTTCAAAATCCTTATTTTTTGTCTTATACTTATCAAACTCATAATTTCCAAGTAATATACCTTCTGTAAAAGAGCCTATTTCATCACTATTTAAATCAAGATTCAGTATATTAATATCATTACTCTTGCATACTTTATTTTTTAATATATTTTTTAACTTCTTACATAAATTACCACCTATGATTCTGATTTTTTCTCTATTCAATAACTCTTTCTTACCAAAACCAATAAAACAAACATTTACTAAATTATCATTTTCAATTAATGTTACAGTATCTATATTATTTTCTTTACCATTAAAATTTTTACTTATCATATTTAACTCATCAAATGTCGTAGAAACATCTTCTCCCTCAAATACAGCCACTACTGTTATAGCATTTTCTAAACTTTTTAATATTTCTTTAGAACATTTTATCTGCATAATAACATCTCCTTTTTAAAATAATTGTT
This sequence comes from Clostridioides sp. ZZV15-6383, assembly GCF_020657735.1. NCBI lineage: Bacteria > Bacillati > Bacillota > Clostridia > Peptostreptococcales > Peptostreptococcaceae > Clostridioides > Clostridioides sp. ZZV15-6383. The sequence continues at coordinate 110,920 of NZ_JAGWCV010000003.1, forward strand.
CTATTATATTTTTGGACTCTTCTAAAGAAGCAAATAATTTATCTTTATTATCTATATCTAAGCAATCCATTTTATCACTTATTATAGACACAAACTTTAATATTTCATCATCTAGTATCTTTTCTCCATTTTTAGTTATTCCATAAAAAGTATTTCGTCTATCTCTACTATCTTCTTCCCTATACACATACTCTTGCTCAACCAATTTATTAAGCAGTATACACAAGCTAGAAGTAGATACATGTAAATCTCTACTCAAATTTTTAAGCTCTATTTTATCATGCTTTCTTATTTTTACTAAGGCAAAAAACTGTCTTTCTGTAAGTACCTTATCTTTTTTATATCTTTCATTATTAATAATCTTTATTAAATTATGAAAGTTATTCATACTTTCTAACAACAAAATAGATAACTCTTTATCGCTCATAACATTCACCTCAAAACTAATGATTTATAACTCCTCTTATATCTCAAATGCGTTTATATATCTATAATATAATACTTCTTTTCTTTTTATAATTATACTATATATCAACTTTATTATCTATTTAAATTGTTTTAAACTAAAATCTTATTAGATATAAACGTTTAAATTACACAATAAAGTAGTGGGATTTACACTAATCCCACTACTTTTATTTAGAAATATTTTATCTTATTCTTACATATTATTTTTATCTTGATTTTTATTGCTTTGAGACATATTTTGAATTTTTTCCAATACCCTAGGAGTTATAGATAATATATTATCTACAAGATTAATATTGCTATCTAAACTCATTATTCTAGTCTCTCCACTTTCAACTATTACAAATGCTACTGGTTGTACAGATATAGCCCCTGCACTACCACCAGCAAAATTTGTATCTGCTTTTTCACTTTTTAATTCAATTTCTTTCTCATCATATCCTTTTGAGTATTCTCCTCCCCCTATACCAAATCCAATCGTAACCTTTGATATAGGTACAACCACTGTAGTATCTGTTTTTATAGGGTCTCCTATAATAGTATTTGCATCTATAGAACCTTTAATTGTTTCAAGAGTTGTTTCCATAAGACTCTGTATCGAACCTGTTGCTCTCATTACTATCACCTTCCTTATTTCCTTTATTCTTATTCATAATTTTATTAGTCATTATTATAATGTTAAATAAATCTTTTATTCTTGGCCTTATATGTATCCTTATATTTCCCAAAAAATAATTTTTTGTAAAGTCTGGATTTACATTCAAATACATTTTTTCTGCATTAATTACATTAAATAAATTTCCATACAAAGTATTTATTAATACATACACAGAAGATGTTAAGCCAATATTTTCAGTTCCAAAATTAATATTTGAATAAAGTTCATGTATTTTTATCTTTTTTAATAATCTATAAACACTTAAAAGGTCATCAGCTAATAATATACTTGAATCTATATTATCCTTCATCCCCTCTTTTTTATCATTATTTTTACTATTTTCAGCTGGATAAAGTTGTCTATTTATATTTATTAAATTAAACATGTATTTTATATTAAGCTTTAAACGAATATCTTTGTTGTTTATATCAGCTATTATTAAGATGTTTATATGAGATATTAAAATCAGCATAACTACACTTATTATAAAAATTACAGCTATTATTAAATATTTAAAATTAAATAATTCATTAAACTCCATGTTTATATTATCATCAAAAAATTACTATTTATACTTAATTATCCATATTTATTTTAATAAAATTATCATTTTTCACTTATACAAAAAAACACAATAACTTAGAGCATTTTAAATCTTTAAAAATTTAAAATTATAGACTAAATTATTGTGGTTTTTATATTTTTATTCATTTGTTGCTACTTCTTGATAATTTTCTATAGGTGGTAACTCTTCAAGACTTTCTATATTTAACAACTTTAAAAATTCATCTGTTGTTTTATAAATTATTGGTTTTCCTATCTTGTTAAGTCTACCAGCTTCTCTTATAAGTTCATTTTCAAATAAAGTTTGTAGTACCTTATCACATTTTACTCCTCTTATATCCTCTATTTCTACCTTTGTTATTGGTTGTTTGTAAGCAATTATAGTAAGAGTTTCTAATGTAGCTTGACTCAAACTTTTCTTTTTCTTTGGTTCAATAATCTTCTTTATATACTCTGCATAGTCTTTATTTGTACACATTTGATACTTATTTTCTAACTTGATTATTTGAATACCTCTATTGTGTTCTCTATACTCCTCAATAAGTAAATTTAACATAATTTCTATTTCTTTTGATGAAAGTTCTTTATTTATTATGTAGTTTAATTCTTTTATACTTATTGGTTCTCCATATGCAAACATAACAGATTCTATAATATACTTTATATCTTCTCTTTTCATTTTAACACTCCGAACTTTTTCTTATTAAAATATCATCAAAAAAGACATCTTGCACTACTACTATTTCTTTTTCTTTTATAAGTTCTAATATAGATAGAAAAGTAGCAATTATTTCATCATTTTCATATGATTTTATAATATTTGTAAAAGTAACTTCAATCTTCTCTTTTATAATATCTCTTATATATAATATTTTTTCTTCTACAGATATGATTTTCTTCCTTACTATTTTATCTAGTTTCTCATCATTAACATTTTCAATCTGTGATGTTTTAACTTTAAATATGTATGGAAGTATATTTTTTATCGCTTCTATTGATATATCTTCTAAATCTACATTGTCATCAATAATTATTTCTTCTTTATTTCTATAAAATCTCTCATTGACATAAGTTATATTTTCTTTTATATCTTGTGATGCCACCTTAAACTTTCTATATTCTTCTAACTTTTCCATAAGTTCTATTCTTGGGTCTTCCTCTTCATCTTTTTGCTTATAAAGCAGATATTTGGACTTTATCTCTAAAAGTTTTGATGCCATAGTTATAAATTCACTAGTTATCTCTAAATCCATTTTATCTAGCATTTTCAAATAATTTAGATACTGCTTAGTTATATCTATTATAGATATATCCTTTATATCTATTTTATGTTTCGTTATTAAATCATACAGTAAATCCAATGGCCCCTCATAGACTTGTAATTGTATATTATACTTCATATCAATCCCTCTTTAATCTGTTTATTATATTAAACAAATAAATATACTATTTTTAGTAACACTGCATATATTGGTGTTAATATTATTCTATACATACCAGTAAATAAAGCAATTAATAAAATTATATAGCTCATACTTTCAAATTTATACACATATTCATTCCATTTATATGGTACAAATGTAGATATAACACCCCATCCATCAAGTGGAGGTATAGGAAGTAAGTTAAAAGCTGCAAATCCCATACTATATAAAAGCACATAACCAGCTATTGTATTTATCGCATACATATGCACATACTTATTGATAATTACACAAAGTATAGCAGTCAAAACATTACAAAAAACGCCTGCAAGTGAAACTATTAGGTTTCCTATCTTATAGTTTTTAAAGTTATTTGGATTTACTGGTACTGGTTTTGCCCATCCTATTCTAAGAATAAACATAGCCAAAAGACCAATTGGGTCAACATGTCTTACAGGATTTAATGTCATTCTACCATAAGCTTTAGCTGTATCATCTCCCAATAAGTGAGCTGAATAAGCATGACCAAACTCATGTATTGATATTGCCATAGCTATACCAACTAAACTTGCTACTATTTCTCCTATATTCATACTTAACATTAATTTACATCTCCTAAATCAAATTTTTAATACTATTATAACAATTAAATAACTTATAATCAAAATTATTTTATATTATAATAATTTTAACCTCTAATCATAAAATTAAAATTCACTTTTTATTTTATAACTTTTATTATTATATCATATTCATTGTAAAAATATAATAATTACACCTACTGTAAGTGCAATATTATATTGACAGGAATTGACATCATTGTCCTTTAGTCAATATCATACAAGAAGTACAAAAAAATATGTGTTACACTTTGTATAACATGAAAGGAGGTTAATTAAGTGAAACAAGAAGAGCGCACAGTATGTTTTGATAAGGAATTAAAAATTGAAGCATATAGATTTAAAGGTATAATGCAAAAATTCCCAAACCATTTTCATGAACATTATGTAATTGGTTTTATAGAAAAAGGTCAGAGATATTTGTCTTGTAAAAATAAAGAGTATACCACAGGTACTGGGGATTTGTTACTTTTCAACCCTTTTGATAGTCATACTTGTGAACAGATAGATAATAAAGTACTTGATTACAGATGTATCAATATTAAGCCAGAAATAATGAAAAAAACTGTCTTTGAGATTACAGGTGAAAATTATTTACCAAAGTTTAATCAACCTGTGATATTTCGCAGTGAACTAGTCCCTCTACTACAAGAACTACATCATATAATCATGGAAGAAGAATTAGATTTTAAAAAAGAAGAACTTTTTTTCTTCCTAATTGAACAATTAATTGAAGAACATACCGAACCAAATTTGCAGCTTAACTTGGAAAAAACAAATATAGAAATTCAATCGGTATGTGATTATCTAGAAAATAATTATGCTGAACATATAGTGCTTGATGAATTAAGCACTATAGCAGGAATGAATAAGTACTCTCTACTTCGTAATTTTACAAAATTAAAAGGTATTACACCATATAGATACCTGGAAAATATACGAGTAAACAAAGCTAAGAAGCTTTTAGAAAAAGGTGTAGAACCTATAGATGCTGCCATACAGACAGGATTTGTAGACCAAAGTCACTTTACAAATTTTTTTAAAAATTTTATTGGTCTTACACCAAAGCAGTATCAAAATATATTTATAAATGATGATTCAAATAACTTTAAATAAGGTAAAAAGGAGAATTAAAAATGGAAACTAAAAATTCAAAATGTGTCATGGTAATAGATGAAAATTTGCCAATGGGAATTATATCAAATACAGCAGCTATAATGGGAATTACACTAGGAAAACATGCCCCAGAAACTGTTGGTCCAGACGTAGTTGACAAAACAGGTAATAGTCACTTAGGAATTATTGACATCCCTGTACCTATTTTAAAAGGAAACAAAGAAATAATAAAGGATTTACGTAAAAAATTATATACTTTGGAATTTAACGATTTAACTGTTGTAGATTTTTCAGATGTAGCACAAAGTTGCAATCTTTATGAAGAATTTACACAAAAGATTGCTAGTGTTCCAGAAGATGAGTTACAGTATTTTGGAATAGCAATTTATGGTAATAAAAAGAAAGTAAATAAACTTACTGGTAGTATGCCTTTACTTAGATAGTTGTTAAACAACCCTATATATGATATTAAATCAAATGATATTCTAAGATACATAAACTTTTCTATATTTCTATAAAAATCATAATATTATAAAATACTTGTATATGATAAATAAAAATACCCCTATGGCAAATAATTACATAAGGGTATTTTTTATGTGTATTATAATTATATCTTTGTGTATTATAATTATGTTTCATTTGGTAATTATTTATATCATGTTATCAATTATTCTTTGAAGCATTTGTAGATAGCTTGCCTTATTTATATCTTTAGTATTTACCAATTCCACTTCGCCTATTACTTTTTTATCTTTACATATCTTTATCTTTCCTAAAACAGTTCCCTTTTTAATTGGCATTTTAGGATTTTTTACTATTTCAATTTTCTTTTCAAATTCTTTAGAGCTTCCTTTTTTAATAAGAGCATTTAAATCTTCCTTAGCAACCAATTTAACTTTGTTTTCATCAGCCTTATCCAATGTAAGTGTTGCTATATTATCTCCTTTACTACATAACTTAACACTTTCATAATTAGCAAATCCATAGTTTAAAAGGCTAGATGCATCATTAAATCTTTCTGGAGAAGTCTCTGCTCCCAAAGTTGCTGCAACTAAATGAGTATTACCTCTCTTTGCAGATGCTGATAAACAGTATTTTGCTTCTTGAGTAAACCCAGTTTTAACACCAGTTGCTCCTTGATAGTGTTTTATAAGTTTATTAGTATTTGCAAGACCTACTGTAACTTGTTTTTTCCCTACTACAACCTTATCCATCCATGTAGTTAAGTATTTACTTATCATTTCATGTTTTAACAGTTCTCTAGACATTAGAGCTATATCATGAGCAGATGTATAGTGATTTGCAACTGGAAGTCCATTTGTATTTGCAAAATGAGTGTCATTCATATTTAACTCTTTTGCCTTAGCATTCATTCTATCAACAAATCCTTCAACACTTCCAGCTAAATGTTCAGCCATAGCAACACAAGCATCATTTGCAGAAGCAACAGCTATACCCTTTAATAACGTATCAACCTTTTGTGTTTCTCCTGGCTCTAAGAATATCTGACTACCACCCATACTAGATGCAGTTTCACTTACTTGAACTTCATCATCAAGCTTAATATCGCCTGAATCTAAAGCTTCTACAATAAGTAACATTGTCATTACCTTTGTTACACTGGCAGGAGGAAGCTTTTTATGAGCATCCTTTTCATATAAAATTTGTCCACTACCAACATCCATCAAAATTGCTGATTTTGAAGATATATTTAGTTGGTTGGCATCAGCATTTTCTTTATTATTTGCAAAAGAAAAACTCAAAGGAGTAAATGCAAGTAATATAGCCAAAGCAGTACTAGCTAATTTTTTCATCGATGTCACCTCTTAAAGTTTATTTAAACTTATTTTCTCACATTTAACTTTTTTTATTCTAAATGCCTAGATATACCTTGACCTAAATTTTTTTTCTTCTCAAGTTTTTTAAAGTAACCTTCTAAAACACCTTTATTAGATGCATTTTCTATTATTTCAAAGGCATCTTCATAATTCATTCCATATTCTCCTGCTATTTCCATCTTTGTTTGTTTTAACGCTTTTATAGCATTTTGTCTTGAGATATTATCCATAAAAAACCTCCTATTAGTAAAATTTATATATAAGTAGTTTTTACTAATAAAAGATTGTTATAATTGGTATTTTATGTAATATACATATTTTTAATGTCAAAAATTAAAAAGACCTCTTGTAATTCTTAAGATAGTATCAATTGGATTTTTGATATTATTTTAAAAATTACAAGAGGTCTAATTTTCAATTTTATGATTTTTTATATTACACTTCCATTATTATAGGAAGTATCATTGGATTTCGTTTAGTTTTTTGATATAAATATTCTTTTAAGTTTTCTTTGATATTATTCTTTAAATAAGCCCACTCTTTAATATTTTTCTCTTCACATTCATTTAGAACATTCTTAATTATATCTTTTGCTCCATCCATTAAGTCTTCTGACTCTCTTACATATACAAAGCCTCTAGAAATTATATCTGGACCTGCTAGAACTTTACCCTCATCCTTAGAAATAGTTACTACAACTATCATAAGACCATCTTCTGATAAATGCTTTCTATCTCTTAAAACTATGTTACCTACATCGCCTACTCCTAGTCCATCAACTAATATATTTCCTGTTTGTATACGATTTGCTACTTTAGCAGAGTTTTTATCTAATTCTAAAACATCTCCTGTTTGCATAACAAAAATATTTTCTTTGTCCATACCGAGCTGTTCAGCTATTTCGGCATGTCTTTTTAACATTCTGTATTCACCATGAGCTGGCATAAAAAACTTTGGTCTAACTAATGCATGTATAAGTTTTAATTCTTCTTGACAGGCATGTCCAGAAACATGTATATCAGCTATATCACTGTATACTACTTCTGCTCCTTTTTCAAATAAGAAATTGATTACTCTTGATATTAATTTTTCATTTCCTGGTATTGGATGAGCAGATATTATAACTAAATCGCCACTCTTTATTTCTACTTTTTTGTGCTCTGAAAAAGCCATTCTAGCAAGAGCTGACATAGGTTCACCTTGTGAACCAGTTGTTATTATCACTAATTCACTGTCTTCATATTTACATATATCATTTAAATCTACAAGCATATTATCAGAAATATCTAAATATCCTAATTCTTTTGCAACTCCAACTACATTTACCATTGAGCGACCTGATATAGCAACTTTTCTATTAAACTTCTCAGCAGTATTTATTATTTGTTGTAATCTGTGTATGTTGGATGCAAAGGTAGCAACTATAATTCTTCTACCATTTCCTTTTGCAAATAATTCGTCAAGACCTACTCCAACAGTCTTTTCAGACATAGTAAATCCTGGCTTTTCTGCATTAGTACTATCAGCCAACATTAAAAGAACTCCTTTTTTGCTTAACTCACAGATTCTATGCATATCCATAACATCTCCATCAATAGGAGTTAAATCAATCTTAAAATCTCCTGTATGGTATATTATACCTTGGTCTGTGTGTATTGCAATAGAGTAAGCATCTGGTATACTATGGTTATTTTTCAAAAACTCTACTTCCATGTTATCAAGCTTTATAACTTGTCTTGGACCTATGACATTTAACTTAACGTTATTCATCTTATGTTCTTTAAGTTTTACTTGTATAAGACCTATACTAAGTCTCGCTCCATACACAGGCACATTTATTTTCTTCAATATATATGGAAGAGCCCCTATATGGTCTTCATGTCCATGTGTAATGAATATACCCTTTATTTTATCCCTATTTTTGACTAAATAAGTTATATCTGGTATAACTATATCTACCCCTAACATTTCATCTTCTGGAAAACTAAGTCCAGCATCTATAACAATTATTTCATCTTTATACTCAACAACAGTCATATTTTTCCCAACTTCGTTAAGTCCACCCAAGGCCATTACCTTTATCTTGTTGGTGTTCTTTTTGAACAATTGCATCATCTCCTTCTGTCTATTTAATTTTTTAACACGTTCTACAATCCTAAATAATATCAAATCACGCACTCGCTACCAGTTATTCTTATTGTACCATAATTCGTATCATATTTTAAGCTATATTTAAAATACATTTAACGTATTATTTTGACAAACCTATTTTATTTTGATATCCTCTAAATATTATATGATTTAATATCGGATATTTTAGGAGGATTTATGCGTGGTAAAACTCATTGTGCAATAGGAATCTTAACAGCTATCCAGACATCTTTAATATTTAAAATTCCTATATCTTTAGTTGATATTTTAGTTTCAGCTACTTTTGCTGTACTGCCCGATTTGGATAAATCTAATTCTATGGTCTCAAATTTCATTCTAAAAAACAATATATCCAAATATATATATAGAATTTTTATATATACTATTAATATTATTATTTTCTTTATTTCAATAAATATAAATGATAATTTTTATTTAAGTGCAATAATCACATTTATTGCAATTATAATTATTGAGGCAAAACTAACCCACACATTTCTTAGAAAAGTTTTTCTATCATTAATATTTATACTATTAGCTATATGCTTATACATCATAGAAGTTGAAATATATTTTACAATTTTTTGTCTAATGTTGTCAATTTTTCCCTGGTTAAAGCACAGAAGCTTTTCTCATAGCATATTTGCAACTATAATAATATATTTTTTACTAAAACAGATAGAATTAATCACTAATATTAATAATTTATCTTTTTATGGTACACTTGGTTATGCAAGTCATATGTTTTTAGGAGATTTATTTACAAAACAAGGGATACCAATTTTTTATCCACTAAGCGAAAAGAAAATTTCTTTAGGATTTTTAACTGTTGGTGGACCGTTTAGTAATTTTATAGAAAAATCATTCATTTTTGTACTTATAGGATTAATTATATTTTCAATATTAAAACTATAAACACTTTGAAAACTATATACTCATACTTTAAAGTGGATTCATAATAAAAAATGGAAGAATAGCATAGAATATAAAAGTTCTATACTATTCTTCCATCGACATTAAGCAATAGAAGTTTACTCTTCTGATTCGCTTACTCCATTACACTCGTCACATAGTCCATAAAATTTAACATCATGATCAAGTATTTTAAATTTGTACAATAATTGTATCTCTTTTTCTATATTGTCTAAAAGGTCTTCTTTAGCTTCCATTATCTTTCCACAATTTTTACAAATAAGATGATGATGATTATGACAGTCTTCTTTATGCAGACTAATCTCATATCTTATACACCCATCGTCTAAGTTTAGTTTTGATATTAATCCTATTTCATCCAACAACTGCATTGTTCTATATACAGTAGCTAAACCTATTTCAGGACAGTCAACCCTAACTAAATCATAGATTTCTTCACTACTTAGATGTGAATGGTCATGTTTAAGCAATATTTCAACTATTGCTCTTCTTTGTGGCGTAATCTTAAAACCAGTTTCTTTTAACTTGTCTTTTAACAAATCCATTGTATTTGCCATAACATCACCCTTACTATTTTCAATTGATAATCTTTATTAAATAATATTGTAATTGATAATTCATTTTTTGTCAAGACATTTGAAAAAATTTAATTTATTCTCATAATATAAATATATACCCATAAAAGATATATTATTCACCAAAATCCATAAATTTTTTGATTTTTTTAATAAAAAATAAAAAAACAGATATATACTATAAATGCTTTTTACAATTAATAAGTCTTAATTAAAGCAAATATAATAAATACCTGATTTTTTATATACAAACTTAACTCCCTATCTAGTTAAGACCATTTGATTCATCTTCATCGTAATTTAGGCCCTCTTCTTCCATTATAGCAGTATATACAGCTACAACAGTTTCATATTCCTCATCACTTTCTAAAGGTATTAAGATTTCCCCTTCTTCATCCTCATCAATTCTAAAGATTAAAGCTTCTTCAGCTTCTTCATCATCTAAAGGCATTAATATTGCATATTCTTTTCCTTCTGCTTCTAATGTTAATATTATTTCAAATTGGCTTTCAACACCATTTTCGTCTATTAAATTTATTATATTTTCTTCCATAATGTCATTCACCTCAAATTTATTTTTATTTTTATTATTTATATTATATATCATAAGTATTCAATTTTATAGTTCTTTTATGAATTTATTTTAAAATCTAAATATCCTTGCAAAATTATTACTGCTGCTAACATATCTATAACCTTTTTTCTTTTTTGTCTACTAACATCTGCCTCTAATAAGGACCTCTCTGCTGCTACTGTAGAAAGTCTCTCATCCCAAAACTCTACATCAAGACCTGTTTCTTCTTTTACTAGCTCACAAAACTTGATTACTTTTTCTCCTTGTGGACCTAAAGTTCCATTCATATTTTTTGGTAATCCTGATACAATTTTATTTACTTGCTTTTCTTTTATTATAGCTTTTATTTCTTCAATATCTTTTTTCTTACCTACTCTTTTTATTGTTTTTAGACCTTGCGCAGTTAATCCCATTAAATCACTCACAGCAACTCCAATAGTTTTATCACCAACATCAAGACCCATTATTCTTCCATCTAACATAGTTCCTCCTTTATCTATTTATATTCCATAGATTAAATACATATTATCAATCATAAAAATTGCAATATGATTTTTTATGTAAGCATCCAGTTTACATTAATAATCATATTGCATTTTTTATTTAAATCGTATACTAACAGTAAAAAATTTTTTAGTTATTTTTTTCAAATATTATCATATTTATACTTATTATTATAAGTGGTATAAGTATATATATAGATGCTGTAGATGCAGCAACTATTCCAGAATCATTAACTAAAAGAGTGATTATACAACCAACCATAGATGCAATAAACCCTTTAAATAAGATTGGGAAGTTGTTCATTATCTTCCTAAAGTGTCTAGATGGTTTAAATATAAGTACTGCAATTACTCCAATTCCTACAAGTAAAATATTTACCCATACACTTGTCTGTGCTAGTTGTATATTCATTTGAATTTTTCTTCCAAATGTTTGTAATATCTCTCCTGGTCCATTTAGGAAAATTCTCTGTACAAACATACCTAAATGAGATTCACTACCTGAAACTATATCTAAAGCTGCAAACGCACAAACGACAACGACAGCCGAAATAGCTAATAATATAACTTTCTTAAAATCTAATTTAACATCATATATAAGCATTATAAACAATAAATATGCTACACATTCTGATATAGCTCCACCAACATTTGCACCCATTGAAGGATATGCGCTAGTTATAAGTATTGTTAAAGAAAAAATTACAACATACAATTTAGAAATTTTCTTGTAATGTAATAATACTGCTAAACCAAATACTGCACTTGCTATAGTTACACCCTCATATTCATTTCCTACACCATAGTATCTAGCTCCAATAACAGCATCATAACTCATTATGTTATTTTGCATTAAGTATGTCCCAAATACAGAGTCTATAACTATTACTAAAATAGTAAGTGTAGCAAAAAATCCCATGTGCTTTATATCATTGTCTTTAAATAATTTTCTACCTAATAAGTATAGTATTAATGTAGTCGCAAATATTCCCAAAGATATTGAAAGTGGAGTTTTAAAATTCATCAAAGGAGCTAACATAAATGATAGTGGCATTATTATACCTAATTTTATAAACTCTTTAAGCACTTTGAATACACGCTCTTTATGTGGCATATAATTTCTAAAGAAAATTGCAAACATGGCAATTACCCAAGAAGCAGATATTACGCCTACAAAACCATTTATAATAGTTGACCTTATTGAAGATATAGACACTATCCTTTCATAAAGTGATTTTAGATAGCTAACATTGTCCTCTTTATTTACTAAAGTATAACTTCTACCTACCATCTCTTTATTTTCAAGACCAAATGTACCTAGTATATCTACTCCAACATCTAAGTTTGCAACAATACCAGCCTTTCTTGTTGTAGCAGATTCCAGTAGACCTTTCCCTTCTCCACTAAATTTTATTATTGGAGAAAGTCTTCTCTTATTTTTATAATCTAAGTCGCTCGGAAATGCACTTGATATATAAACAGTGTCATTTTCTCCAACCATAGAAAATACTTGTTCAAGATATTTATTTATATTTTTTACAATATTTTTCTTCATTGTAGCATAAGTATTATCATTTAGATTCAATCTATACATATCTAATCTATATGTATCTCCAAGCTCTACAAATATGGCATCACTATTTTTATAAGATTTTTTAGTTTCATCTAATAACTTATCGTAGTCTGTAGATATTCCAAATGGCATTTTAGAATCTTTTTTATTAATATCATCAATATTACCTGAATCAATCCTCCCATATTGGTCCATAGCCACTAGGCATAAGTTTCTATTTTTAACTAATTGATTATTTTCAATTATATCGGCATTTCCAATTACAGATGTCTTTAAACCATTTTCTGATAAAGTTTTTCCTAATGACCCTAAATTTGCTCCATACTCTCCATAATCAAGATTTTCGTTTATTGATCTATTAATACTTAAATCATTTATTTTTTTGGCTTTTTGACCTGTTGCGGCTTCAAAAGCTTTAGCAGTATCTTGGTCTACTTTTTGAAAATTGATATAGTCTTCAGTAGTTACATCAGCTCTTGTTCCTGCCCCTATACTTGCATAAGACCTTCTATCATCAGTACCTTGATCCCCTCTTATATTCATGAGAGCTATATAACCTCTCTTTTCTATCTCATTTTTTAAGATTGGAATATTCATCATACTTCCAATATTGGTCCTATTCATATCAATAAATATGACCTTGCCTTTTTCTTCAGCAAAACCATAGCTAGCAGTTGATACAAAAATCATAATGACTACTGCAAACAATGACATAATCTTTTTTCTCATTTATTTGACCTACTTTCTATTCAGATAGTGCGTGATTACTTCTTCAAGTATCTCATCTCTTTCAAATTTTTTAATTATAGCTCTTGCATTTTTATGACTAGTTATATAGCTAGAATCACCAGAAAGGAGATACCCTATAATTTGATTTATAGGGTTATATCCTTTCTCAACTAGTGCTTTATATACAAAATCAATGGTGTCTCCTACACTCATTTTATCTTCTGGTATTCCTTCAAATTTCATAGTGTAGTCTAAGTCTTTTTCCAAATTAAAAACCTCCTTGAGTGAATGTTATTTAACTTGTGTCTTAATAACCTCACTTGCATAGCTTAAAGCTTGGTCAACCTTAGACACATCATTAGCTCCTGCTTGTGCCATATTAGGTCTTCCTCCACCTTTTCCTCCAGCTATTTTTGCAACTTCTCTAACAATATTACCTGAATGTATTCCCTTATCTAATACATCTTTAGTGGCAGTAACTACAAAGTTAATTTTATCATCTACTACGTTTGCAAGTACTACTACACCAGAACCAAGCTTATCTCTTAGATTATCTGCTGTTTCTCTTAGTGTATCCATATCCATGCCTTCAAATTTATTAGTTATCAAATTAACCCCATTTACTTCAACTTTAGAATCAAAAATAGAATCAGCTGATTGTAAACTCATCTTAGCTTTCATATCATGTAATTCTTTAGATAAATTTTTATTCTCTTCTAATAAAGAGCTTATTCTTTGAATTAAATTGTCTTCTTTAGATTTTAAGTTTACACAAACTTCAGAGATAATTCCGTCTCTTTCTTTTAGGTATTCATAAACAGCTTTTCCTGTTATTGCTTCTATTCTTCTTACACCTGCTGCCACTCCACCTTCAGATAATATCTTGAACATTCCTACTTGAGAAGTATTTGTCAAGTGAGTTCCTCCACAAAGTTCTGTAGAATAATCTCCCATAGAAACTACTCTTACCTCATCACCATATTTTTCACCAAATAGTGCTGTAGCTCCTTTTTCTTTAGCTTCCTTTATATTCATAATATCACATTTTATGTCTAAAGATGATAAAATAACATTATTTACTTTTTCTTCTATTACTTTTAATTCTTCATTTGATATAGCTTCAAAGTGAGTAATATCAAATCTAAGTCTTTCTGGAGTAACTAAAGAACCAGCTTGATTAACATGGTCTCCTAATACTTCCTTTAATGCCTTGTGAAGTAAATGTGTAGCACTGTGATTTCTTGCAGCTGCTATTCTAGTTTCTCTATCTACTAGTGTCTTTACTTTATCTCCATTGCTTATTATTCCTGATTTTATTATACCTATGTGTTTTATACTATTATTAGCACCTTTTTTAGTATTTAGTACCTCTAAAACTAAGTTTCCATTAGTTATTAATCCACAATCTCCAACTTGTCCTCCACCTTCTGGATAGAAAGTAGTATTATCTAGTACTATAGATATCTTGTCGCCTTCTTTTGCACTTTGAACTAACTCATCATCTTTGACTATAGCTTCAACAGTTCCTTCACCATAAATTTCACTATATCCATTAAATATACTGTCAACTGTAGATTCTAATTTTGATAGAGGGTCTTCCTTCCAGCTTTCTCCATCCATATTTCCTCTAGCATTTCTAGCTCTTTCTTTTTGTTTTTCCATCTCTTCATTAAAAGCTTCTTCATCTACAGATATATGTTCTTCTTCTAAGATTTCTTTAGTTAAGTCTATAGGGAAGCCATAAGTATCATATAGTTTAAAAGCTTCTTGACCATTTAGGACAGTTTTTCCTTCATTTTTTAATACTTCTATATAAGAGTTTAATATTTCTGTTCCTTGGTCTATAGTTTCATTGAATTTTTCTTCTTCTATACCAACTACTTTTTTAATATAGCTTTCTTTTTCAACTAAAACTGGATATGCTTTATCATTTACTTTTATAACTTCATCTATTAGCTTCTGTAAAAATAATTCTTTTACACCTAATAACTTACCATGACGAGCAGCACGTCTAAGAAGTCTTCTAAGAACATATCCTCTTCCTTCATTTGATGGAAGTACTCCATCACTAACTAAAAATGTCACAGCTCTTATATGGTCAGTTATTATTCTTATTGATATATCATTTTTTGGATTCTCTCCATATTTTACTCCTGTTAACTTCTCAACTGCTTCTAATATAGACTTAATTGTATCTACTTCAAAGATAGTATCTACACCTTGCATGATACATCCCATTCTTTCAAGACCCATACCTGTATCTATATTCTTACTTTCTAATAGACTATAATTTCCTTCTTCATCTCTATCAAACTGAGTAAATACATGGTTCCAGAATTCCAAATACCTATCGCAATCACAGCCTGGTTTACAGTCTGGATTATCACATCCATATTCTTCTCCTCTATCAAAGTATATTTCTGAACAAGGACCACAAGGACCTATACCTATCTCCCAGAAATTATCATCTTTACCAAGTCTAACCATTCTTTCTTCTGGGAAATTCATTTCTTTTGCCCATATATCATAAGAATCATCATCTTCTTCATATACAGTTACCCATATCTTACCTTCTGGTATATTTAACCATTCTGTAACAAATTCCCATCCCCATTTGATTGATTCTCTTTTAAAGTAATCCCCAAATGAAAAGTTACCCATCATTTCGAAGAATGTAGCATGTCTTGCAGTTATACCTACATTTTCTATATCTCCTGTTCTTATACATTTTTGAGATGTACACATTCTTACATTTGGAGGTACTTCTACACCTGAAAAATAGTTTTTCAAAGGTGCCATACCTGAATTTATAAGTAATAAACTCTTATCATTGTTTGGTACTAAAGAATAACTATTTGCTACATAATGACCTTTTGACTCAAAAAACTCTAAAAACTTACTTCTTATTTCATTTAATCCCATCTTTTCCATATTATGTTCCTCCTAATAAATTTTATTTTTTCGTTTAAATAAAAAACCTCGTCCCTATAAATAAATTTATAGGGGCGAGGACAATCGCGGTACCACCCTAATTATCATACAAATTATGATATCTTCGGAAAACCTTAGCTATAACGTAACTACCGTCAATCTCTACTTAAATCCTCCTTACAGAAGATAAATTGTTCAAGATTGCTACTAAAAGGCTGCTTCAAATATTATATTCTAAGGGGTTCCAGCATATTCCCTCTCTCTATAAGACATCAAATATTTTACTACTCCTTATCACTGTATTTGCTTTTTAATTAATATACTAATTATATTACTAAATTTTACAAAATTAATCAATACTATATTTTCATATACAATAAATTTATTTTATAAACTTTATTCTATCTTAATATACTTTATTGTTTATTTTTTTAATTTTTTAGAAGTTTTTATAAACTTTTCTCGATTATTCCTCCACCTACTACAACATCTCCATCATACATTACTACAGACTGACCTTTAGTAATAGCTCTTTGAGCTTCATCAAAAACTATTTTAATAGTATCTTCTCCTATTTTATGGATAGTAGCTGGTGATGGCTTTGCTGAATATCTTATTTTTGCTTGGACTTTTAATGGTTCTTCTAATTTATCTATTGATATAAAGTTAACATTTTTTGCAATAAGTTCTTTTTTAAATAATTCTTCATTATCTCCAAGAACTATAGTATTATTTATTGGATTTATATCTATTACAAACATTGGTTTACCAAAAGTAATTCCAAGCCCTTTTCTTTGACCTATTGTATAATATAGTATACCCTTGTGTTTTCCAAGTATATTACCTTTAGTATCCACAAAAAAACCTTCTTCAATACGTTTTTTAGAATGTTTTTTAACATAATTTGCATAGTCATTATCTTTAACAAAACAAATTTCTTGACTATCAGGCTTATTGTGTACTGCCATACCCATTTCCTTAGCAATTTCTCTTACCTTATCTTTTTCATAGTCACCGATTGGCAATAAAGTATGCTCTAGTTGTTCTTGTGTAAGATTATAAAGTGCATAAGTTTGGTCTTTTTTATCTGTAACAGATTTCTTTAGCAAATATCTTCCTGTACTTTCATCCTTTTCTATCTTTGCATAGTGACCTGTGGCTACATAATCACAACCTATTTGTCTAGCTTTCTTATAAAAATCATCAAATTTTATATGTTTATTACAAGCTATACAAGGATTAGGAGTTTTTCCTTCTAAATATTCATCTATAAAATAATCTATTACTTTTTCTTTAAACACTTCTCTAAAATTTAGAACATAAAATGGTATACCTATTTTATTTGCTACCCTTCTAGCATCTTCAACTGCTGATAAAGAGCAACAACCACCTTCATTTTCAACATCGTCATCATCTTGCCACAATTTCATAGTAACACCAATGACATCATACCCTTGTTGTTTTAAAAGATATGCAGCTACAGAGCTATCAACTCCTCCACTCATACCTATCATTACTTTTTTATTCATAAACAAATTTCACCTCATCTTTTGCATTACTTATTATTATATCATATAGAACAAGCATTGTATTTATTTAAAATATAGCTTGCTCTATTTTCTAAAAAAATAATTATTTTCATTATCTAAATATTATAAATATATATTTTGTTAACTAATTGACTCCTAAAACAAGTTAAAACGATTAATTTAAACAATAAAAAATAGCTATTTTACAAACAGCTATTTTTTATATCTCATTAATACTTCTTTTTAATCATTTTAAACTTTCTAACAACACAACCACTTATTTTTATTCTTCTTCTTGAACATCATGGTCATGAGCATCATCTATAACATATCCATCTAGTTCTGGTATATGGATATTATTCTTTTGAGCGTAATCTATAAGAGCTGCCTTTACAGCTTGTTCAGCTAAAACTGAACAGTGCATCTTTACTGGTGGTAAACCATCTAAAGCTTCTGCAACAGCTTTATTTGTAAGTTCTAGTGCATCTTTTATAGTTCTTCCTTTTATCATTTCAGTTGCCATAGAAGAACTTGCTATAGCTGAACCACAGCCAAATGTCTTAAACTTAACATCCTTTATTACATCTCCATCTATGTCTAAAAATATCTTCATTATATCTCCACATGTAGGATTTCCAACTTCACCTACACCACTTGCATTATCAATTTCTCCCATATTTCTTGGATTCATAAAATGTTCCATAACTTTATCACTATATTGCATTATTTTTCCTCCTACTCAATTTATGTCTATTTTTTACGCTTTATCTTTCTGTCTATTTTACTAAGCCTTGTTTCTTTGCATCATCATAAAGTGGTGACATACTTCTAAGTCTTTCTATAACTTTTGGTAAGTTTTCCAATATATAATCTATATCATCATCTGTTGTAAAATCTCCAACTGTAAGTCTTAATGAACCATGTGCTATTTCATGTGGTAAACCTATTGCAAGAAGTACATGTGAAGGGTCTAATGAACCAGAAGTACATGCAGAACCACTTGAACCAGCAATTCCTAACATATCTAATAATAAAAGTATTCCTTCACCTTCTATAAATTGGAACGCAAAGTTTGCATTTCCTGGCAATCTATTTTCTAAGCTACCATTTATTCTTGTATAAGGTATTCTTTCTAACACACCATCTATTAGCTTATTTCTAAGACGAGTTAAAGTTTCTACATGGTTTTGCATATTTGCTTTAGCTAATTCTGCTGCTTTTCCATATCCAACTATTGCAGGTATATTTTCTGTACCAGCTCTTTTACTTTTTTCTTGTGCTCCACCATGGACAAAGTTATGAAGTCTTACACCTTTTCTTATGTATAAAGCTCCTACACCTTTTGGTCCATATATTTTATGTGAAGACATACTCATTAAGTCTATTCCTAATTCTTTAACATCTACTGGAATATTTCCTGTAGCTTGTACTGCATCAGTGTGGAATAATATCTTATGTTTTTTAGATATTTCAGATATTTCTTTAACAGGTTGTATAGTTCCTATTTCATTATTTGCAAACATTATACTTATAAGTATAGTAGTATCTTTTATTGAATCTTCTAATTGTTTTAAATCTACTTTTCCTTCGCTGTCAACATCTAAATAAGTTATTTCAAATCCATGATGTTTTGCTAAGTATTCACATGTATGAAGTATTGCATGGTGCTCTATTTTTGAAGTTATTATATGATTACCTTTATTTTTATTAGCATAAGCTACACCCTCTAGTGTCCAGTTATCACTTTCTGAACCACCTGCTGTAAAATATATTTCACTAGGTTCAGCATTTATAAGGGCTGCTACTTGTTCTCTTGCTTTATCCAAAGCATCTTTTGCTTCTCTTCCGAATGTGTGAAAACTAGATGCATTACCAAAATAATCTGTTAGGTATGGCATCATTGCATCCAATACTTCTTTTTTAATAGGTGTTGTTGCAGAATAATCCATATACAATCTTCTTTTTTCCATTACATTCATCTCCAAATCTATTTTTTAATATTTGTTATATCATTTTCTAATTTATTTTTATTATAGTCATTTATCATATCTTTAAGAGTAATCGAATCTATAACATCTTCTATACCCTTTTTCATCTTTTCCCAAACTATTTTTGTTACACACATGTTTGAGTTTTCACATACATCTTCATCTAGTACACAGTCAGATAATGCAACTGGCCCTTCTAATACTACAAGTATATCTCCTACTGTTATGTCTTCAGCATTCTTTGAAAGTAAATAACCTCCTTGAGCACCTCTTACACTTTTTACTAGACCCGATTTTTTTAAAGATGAAAATATTTGTTCTAAGTACTGATCTGATATTTTCTGCTTCTTAGCAATAAATTTTAATGATACTGGTCCATTATCTTGATTTAATGCCAATTCAAACATTGCTTTTAATCCATATCTACCTTTAGTAGACAACTTCATATATTATCACCTCTATATAGAAATCTAATTCATACTGTTTTAGTAGGAATTACTTTCAAGATAATTTTATTATACCCTACTAATTTTGTCAAGATTAATTTTAATTTTTTATTTTGAATAAATTCCCCATTTTCCAATATTTTCAAATCCTAGTTTTTTATATATCTTTCCAGCTTCTTCATTATCATAAAACAAACAAGGTATTTTGTTCTCTTTTAATAGTTCTGAACATAGTTTAATTAGGCACTTTGTAGCAAGTCCTCTAGCTCTATATTTAGGATGTGTTCCTACTCCAACTATCATTGCATGGGTCTTATTTTCTGAAGTACTCTTTGCCATTGACACTACTTGCTTATTAATCTCTACACAATATCCTCTACCTGTTCTTAATCCATTTTTTAAATTGTCTAAAGTTGTACTGTGAAATTCATCTATCAAATCATAAAGCCTTACTGTTTTTTTTAGATTTCCAAGCCTAATTCTCTTAACCTTTTCTTTACAATTATTATCTATCAAAAACTTTTTAGTTTGAAGTTTGCAAAAATCAACTATCTTTAAATTATTAAGTCCTAATCTCTTTGCTAAGGCATCTACAGCACATATTTTTCCAGAAATTTCTTCATAATTAGTATTACAAAGTAGATTATAAAAACCTTCCACATCATACTCTCCATCAGAATAAAACATAAGGAATTCAAAATACTTAAGTAATACTGCCTTCATTTCACCTTGTTCATCTATATCTGCCCATATATTTAAAAAATTACTTCCATATCCATACCTTTCAATATCCCCTATTATAAATAAATTGTACTCAGGTTCTTTTTTTAAGTATTTCATAACTCTACTATGATAAGTTGAGTTAAGTTTTATAATCATAATATCTACCCCCGATACATAAAGTTCAGTTTAAAAATCACTATCTATATATTCTAAATATTTTTTTATATTTCTCTCAGTTTTATTTTCTTGTGGTATGTAATAAATACTATCTTTTATGCTATCTGGTAAATACTGTTGCTTTACATAATGATTTTTAAAATTATGAGGATATTTGTATCCACAACCCCTACCTATCTCTTTAGAACCAGAATAATGAGCATCTTTTATGCTATTTGGTATATCCTTAACAAACTCTTTATCCAATTCATCCATAGCTTTCATTATTGCTATACATGCAGAATTAGATTTTGGAGATGTAGCTAAAAGAATAGTAGCTTCTGCTAATGGTATTTTTGCTTCTGGAAATCCAAGTTGCATAGCTGAATCTACACATGCCTTTACAATCACAATAGCATTTGGATAAGCGAGTCCTATATCTTCACTAGCTATTACCAAAAGTCTCCTACAGATACTTATCAAATCCCCACCTTTTATAAGTCTTGCTAGATAATGTATAGATGCCTGTGGGTCACTTCCTCTTATAGATTTTTGAAATGCACTTAAAATGTCATAGTGACTATCACCATTTTTGTCATAATTTATAATCTTATTAAATGTAGATGCCTTTATTACATCTGAATCTATATAAGTTATATTATCTTTATTTGGTTTAGTTGAATAAACCACCATTTCCAAAGTATTTAAAGCTCTTCTCATGTCTCCATCAGAAAGAATAGCTATATCTTCAATAGCATCCTTATTGCACTCAATATCCATATAACTATCTTCATTTAATACCTCAACAGCCCTTTTTAATCCTTTTTCTATGTCAATTTTTTCTAAAGGTTTAAATTCAAATACAGTGGACCTACTTAAAAGAGCTTTATATACATAATGATATGGATTTTCTGTAGTGCTAGCAATCAAGGTTATACTCCCATTTTCCATAAATTCTAATATTGATTGTTGCTGTTTTTTATTAAAGCTTTGTATTTCATCTATATATAATAAAACTCCATTTATGTTATTTATACTTCCAAGTTCTGATATTACCTTTTTTATATCTTCTAAAGATGAATTAGTAGCATTTATTTTATAGAAACTTTTATTACTTCTTTCTGCTATTATTTCTGCCACTGTAGTTTTACCAACACCAGGAGGGCCAAAAAATATCATATTAGGCAAAAAATTAGATTGTAATATCTTAGACAATATTTTTCCATTACCTATTATATGACTTTGACCTATTACGTCATTCATTGTTTTTGGTCTTATTTTATCTGCTAAAGGCATCTTATCACTCCTTTTTAATATACTCTATAACTATTTCAATAATTCGTCTAAAAAAGGTACCTATTTGAAATAGATACCTTTTCTAATCTCAATCTACATAACATAGACTATTGATTGTTTTTTAATTTTTTTAATTCATCTGTAAGCTTGTCATTAAGTATTCTTATATGAGTACCTTTCATACCTAATGATCTTGATTCTATCACACCTGCACTCTCAAACTTTCTAAGTGCATTTACTATTACTGATCTAGTTATACCAACTCTATCAGCTATCTTACTTGCTACAAGTAAACCTTCTTTACCATCTAATTCAGCAAAAATATGCTCAACTGCTTCAAGCTCGGAGTAGGACAGAGTGCCGATTGCCATTTGAACTACAGCTTTCTTTCTCATTTCTTCTTCTAATTCTTCGCCTATTGCTCTTAATATTTCAAGACCAACAACAGTTGCACTATATTCAGCTATTACTAAATCATCATCATTGAATGAGTTTGAATATCTTGAAAGTACTAATGTTCCTAATCTTTGACCACTTCCTAAAATTGGAACTACTGTAGTATATTTTTGTAATCTTCCATGTTCTTCAGGAAAGATTTCTAATATCTTCTCACCATTTAAATTTTCTAATGTTTCATTAATTTTTAACACATTTTGAGTATATTCATCTGAAAATTTCTTTTGTTTAGTATACTCATCTTCTATAACTGAACTGTCTTGAGCATCATTTAAATGAAGACCTAATACTTTACCTTTTGCACTTACTACATAAACATTAGAATTTAAAACATCTCCTAATGCTCCGGCCAGTAAATCAAAAGAGACACTACTTCCACCACTTGTTTGTAATGTTTTATTTATTTTCCTTGTTTTTTGTAACACTTCACTTGCCATTTAATCATCTCCTCATGAAATTTAGGCCTTTTAATAACCTTTTATATTTTCTAATATTATTCTCACTTTTAATGAAAATTTATTTTTCTATTAGTTGTTTACACTTGAAAGATTATCATAGATTGGAACCTTTTTCAAGAGAATTATGTGATTTTTTTCAATTTTCACTCTTTTCCGTCATTATGCTCTTTTGGCTCTTTATTACATTCTTTATTAGAACATACTGTTTTTGTTTCAGATTTAGTCACTTTTTCAACCATATATGAACCACACTTCTCACAAAACTCTCCTGTTGGCTTATTCCAAGCTACAAAGTCACAATTCGGATAATTAGAACATCCATAAAAAGCTTTACCTTTTTTAGATTTTCTAAGTATAATATCTCCTTCTTCACATTTTGGACATTTAACACCAATTTTATTCATTATCGGTCTAGTTGTTTTACAATCAGGATAGTTTTTACAAGCCATGAACTTTCCAAATCTACCATATTTTATAACCATATTAGAACCACAGTTCTCACATATTTCATCAGTTTCTTCATCCATATTTACTTTTTCTATATTTTCTAGTGCTTCTTCAATGGCTTCTTTAAGCGGTGCATATGCTTTAGATACAATTTCCTTCCAATCTGTATTTCCATCTTCTATAACATCAAGTTTACTTTCCATATCAGCAGTAAAATCTACATCTATAAATTTATGAAAATTATTTTCTAAAATATCAGTAACTATTATTCCAAGTTCGGTTGGACATAAACTTGTTCCTTGCTTTTCAACATATTCTCTATTTAATATAGTAGCTATTGTTGGGGCATACGTACTTGGTCTACCTATACCTAGCTCCTCTAGTGTTTTTACTAAACTAGCTTCTGTATATCTTGCTGGTGGTTGTGTAAAATGTTGGTCTGGTAATATATTTTCTATATTTAATATATCCCCTTTTTCTATACTTGGCAAAATTTTATCTTCTCTTTCTGAAAAGTTGTATACTTTTGTATAACCATCAAATTTCATTTTTGAACCAGTTGCTTTAAATACGATATCTCCTATTTTACATTCTACATTTAATATATCAAATACTGAATCCTCCATTTGACTAGCTACAAATCTTCTCCAAATTAAATTGTATAACTTGTACTGGTCTTTGCTCAATGAAGCTTTTATACTATCAGGAGTTCTATCAACAGAAGTTGGTCTTATTGCCTCATGGGCATCTTGAACCTTTTTAGCCTCTTTTTTTTCTTTTTTATCACCAGTGTTTTTATAGTAGTTTTCTCCTAGATTACTTACTATATAATCTTTAGCTTTTTCTTTTGCTTCATCAGATATTCTTTTAGAGTCAGTTCTTATATATGATATAAGACCAACAGTACCTTCACCTTCTATGTCTATACCTTCATACAATTCTTGTGCTATCATCATTGTTTTTTTAGTAGTAAAAAATAGCTTATTTGCTCCTTCTTGTTGAAGCATACTTGTTGTAAATGGTTTTGGAGCAGATTTACGTCTTGATTTAGATTCTATCTTCTCAACTTTTAAATCTTTCCCTTCCATTTCTTTTAGTATTTCATTTACAGCCTCTTCATTTTCTAATTCAATTTTTTCATCATTCTTACCATAAAATTTCAAAGTTATATCTTTGTCTTTTGCTGTCTTTGCTTCAACATCTATTGTCCAGTATTCTTTTGGAATAAATGCTTTTATTTCTTTTTCTCTATCACAAATTAATTTTGTTGTAACAGATTGCACTCTACCTGCACTAAGACCTTTTCTAACCTTCTGCCATAATATAGGACTTATTTGATAACCTAAAAGTCGGTCCAATACCCTTCTTGCCTGTTGTGCATCAACCAAATTTATATCAATATTTCTAGGATGCTTAATTGCTTTTTTAATTGCATCTTTAGTTATTTCATTAAACTCTATTCTACAATCCTCAGATTCATCTAAATTTAGTATATGAGCTAAATGCCATGATATAGCTTCACCCTCTCTATCAGGGTCAGTTGCTAGATACACTTGTTTAGACTTTTTAGCTTCTTTTTTTAATTCCTTTATTACATCGCCTTTTCCTCGTATGTTTATATATTGAGGTTCAAAATTATTTTCTATATCTACACCTAATTTACTTTTAGGTAAATCTCTGACATGACCAACTGATGCTTTAACTGTGTAATGACTTTTTCCTAAAAATTTTTCTATAGTTTTAGCTTTTGCAGGCGATTCTACGATGACTAATGTTTTGGCCATAAAACCACACACCCCCACTACTTAATCTTAATTTATACATTTAAACTGTACGTTTTATTATTCATTTCTACTACTAACTCATTTAGTACTAATTCATTAATTATTGAATTTACATACTTTATTTCTATACCAGTATAATCACAAATACTATCTATATGCAAGTTTCCTTCTCTTTTTATAGCTTCAATTATTTGCTTAGACTTGGCATTTAAACTTATATTATCATATTTTTGATTTATTTTTTTATCAACAATATTAAATATGTTATATTCATTCAAAATATCCTCTATATTTTCAATTAATTTTGCACCTTCTTTTATAATTTTATGACAACCTCTACTCATTTGAGAATTTATATTACCTGGTACTGCAAAAACATTTTTTCCATGCTCAAGAGCAAAATCTACTGTGATTAATGCACCACTTTTTATGGCTGCCTCTACAACAACTACTCCATCACTTAATCCACTAATAATCCTATTTCTATTAGAAAAATGGTATGGGGCTACTGTCGAGTTAATATTATACTCTGATAATAATAATCCCCCATTTTCTAATATTTTATTTGATAAATGTAAATTTTGTTTTGGAAGAGGATTGTCTACTCCTGAACCAAGCACTGCTATAGTTTTAGATTTTCCATTCATGCAACCTATATGTGAGTATGCATCTATTCCTATAGCTAATCCACTTACTATATTAACTCCATACTGGGATAGTTGACAACTCATTGTTTTTGCACAATTAATTCCATAGGCTGTAGGTTTTCTTGAACCCACTATAGCTATATTAAAATTATTATTAACTAAATCTATGTTACCTTTATAAAATAATAACTTTGGAGCATTGTATATATTCTTTAATTTTTCAGGATATTCTTTGTCATATTGACAAATATACTTAATTGATTTTTTATAAAGTAGTTCTTTTATATTTTCTAAATAAGCGTGACCTCTATATTTTACTATACTTTTTCTAATATTCAAGCTTATATTTTTTAAATTATATATTTCTTTTTCAGAAAAATCAAATATATCCTCAATATTTACTATTTCATTTTCTATTATTTCAATCGTTTTTGTTGTTATTCCACTAATTGATTTCAACCACAAATAAGTATCTCTTTTTTCCATAAAATCCACCTCAAAAACTTATTTAAAATAATTATAATAAGCCTTTCTAAATGAAAAAGCTTCTATAATACACTGCGAATTTATTAATTCTATTTCCTCCAAATCCGCTATTGTCCTTGCCATTTTTAAAAGTTTTGTATAACTCCTACTGCTTAGGTTATATTTATTAAATATTATCTCAGCCGTTTTTGAAGCTTCTTTTTCCAGTCTACAATAGTTTAATAAATTGTAAGCTTTAATTTCACTATTATTTTTTATATTATCTTTCTTAAATCTATTTATCTGTATTTTTCTAGCATTTTCTACTCTTCTCTTTATTTTTTGAGAACTTTCTTCTTGTTTTGAAGAATTAAAATCAGAATATTTTATAGAATTAACTTCTACAAAAATGTCAAACCTATCTAATAATGGACCTGATATTTTATTTATATATCTATCAATTTCGTTACTTCTACATCTACACTCTGTTTCTGACATATAATAACCACATGGACATGGATTCATAGCTGCAATTAACAATACTCTACAAGGATATTTTGCATTGTACTTTACTCTAGATATATTTACATATCCATCTTCTATAGGTTGTCTTAAAGTCTCAAGTATTTTTCTATCGAATTCAGCTATTTCATCCAAAAACAAGATACCTCTATGTGCTAGTGCAACTTCTCCAGGCCTTGCATCTATTCCTCCACCAATTAAGGATTGCTTTGTAGTTGTATGATGAGGTGCTCTAAAGGGTCGCTTATCAATTATTCCTTTATTTTCATTTATCATACCTAGTACACTATAAACTTTACTTACTTCTATCATTTCTTCTATACTTATATCTGGTAAAATCGTCCTTACTCTTTTTGCAATCATAGTTTTTCCTGAGCCTGGAGGTCCAATCATAAGTATATTATGATTACCAGCTGCTGCAATTTCTGCACTTCTCTTTACGAAGTAATTTCCTCTTACATCTTTAAAATCTTCATCATATTTATTTTCTTTTATACTATAAGCCTTAATATATTTACAACCTTTATAATTATAATCTTTTTCTAGCTCTTTACTATTTTTTTCTAGCTCATCATCTAAAAAAGACATTATCCTTTCTTTATCGACTCTTATTTCTTCATTTAAAAAATCAACACATTCTTTTAAACTTCTAATAGGAATTATATCAATCTCATCTACAAATAAACTTTCTTTTATATTCTCAATTGGTATAAAAATACGTTTTATATTTTGAGTTTTTGCCCCCATAATTATAGGCAATATTCCTCTTACTTTTCTTATTTTTCCATCTAATGACAACTCTCCTATAAACATACTTTCTCTTATGTAATTTTCATCCTTTTTTATTGACTCTCTTAAAAGACCTATACTTATAGATAAATCTAAAAAAGCTCCTTCTTTTTTTATATCTGCTGGCGATAAATTTACAACTATTCTCGTACTTGGAAATTTATATCCACTATTAATAATTGCTGATTTTACTCTCTCTCTTGACTCTTTGATTTCCTTACTTGGAAGACCAACAATGTTAAAGCTAGGTATTCCATTACTTATATCAACTTCAACCTTTACCAAAAAGCTATCTATTCCTACTAAATTGCTTGAGTTAATAATACTTAACATATTTAATCCTTTCCAAAAATTTTATATTTTTTAAAAAGCATTCATTATGTGATTTATTCTTTTTTCTAATAAATAGACCTCTATAATATCAAATCTTATGGGAGTGTTATGTAAGTTATTTTTTATAATATAGTACTTTGCAACATCAATTATCTTTTTTCTCTTTTTAAAACTTACAGATTCACAAGGATAGCCATACTTTATTGTCGTCCTTGATTTCACCTCCACGAATACAATCTCATTACCTATACTTGCTATTATATCGACTTCTCCTATCTTTAATCTGTAGTTTTTTTCTAGTATCTCTACACCCTTTGATAACAGATAATTAACTGCTATTTCTTCTCCAAAATCACCTTTTTCTTTATTATTCATTGTTTACTCCAATACACTAAATTTTTACTTTTAAATTATGGTCAGTATACAATTTAACTATTCAATTTTTTTAAATTGATTTTATCTCCATGAATATTAATAAATACTTCTATTGACTTTATTCTGCTATGATATTATTCTAGTTTTCATAGATAAAGTTTATTTTTATGGAGGAAGGTCTTTAATGAAGAGAAAAAAATTAGTTATTTTTATACGATATTTATCTCTATTTATGTTAGTTGTAAGCTATTTGAACAATGTTGAAAATACATTATATCCAATTATGACCATGATAATATTATTTTTAATTATAATAAATAATCAAGTTAGATTTTTTTCTTTATCAAATGAGAATAAATTTGTACTTATTTCTTATTTTTTAGAACTTACTTTAATTTTTATATTGTGTAATTATACAAAAGCTTTTAATTCTCTTTACTTTGTTCCTTTAATTTTAGATACATCATTTTTAATAAAGGAAAAATATAAATACATATTATTCTCTTTCATTATAATATCTTCTTTTATTATTAGTTTAGATAAAAAATTACCAAAATTTATTTAAAATCAAAGAGCTCGTTAAAAGCTTCATTAAGCTTACAAATATCAAGGTTAGATTAACTATATCTAAAAATACTTGGAACCTATCTAGAAATCAATCTATAGCTTTATATAGACTTATTCAGGAATCGCTTTCCAACTCATCAAGACATGGAAAAGCAACTGAAATCAGAATTTTTATGACATTCAATCCTTCAAATCTTATAGTTACTATTAGTGATAATGGTATAGGATGTGGCAATATAAAAAAAGGAAATGGGCTTAGCAGTATTAGCGAAAGAATATATGAATTAAATGGTAAAGTTGAATTTGATAATTCTAATAATGGTTTCACAACTAGAGCTTCTTTTCCTAAATTTTCAGGGGGTGATTTTTTTGAATAAAATCAAAGTTCTTATAGTAGATGATGAAAAATTGATTAGAAAAGGTCTTAAAATTATTTTGTCATCTTATGATGACTTAGAAATTGTAGGAGATGCTTCTAATGGATATGAAGCTTTAGAATTCTGTAAAACAAACGATGTAGATATAGTTCTTATGGATATACGAATGAAGGTTTGTGATGGAGTTCTAGGTACAAGGCTTATAAAAGAATATAATAGTTCTATAGCATTATTAATTTTAACAACATTTAATGATGATGAATATATAAAAGATGCTATGAAATTTGGAGCTTCTGGATATCTTTTAAAAGATAGTTCTGATGAGGTATTACATGAAGGTATTCGTTCTTCATTTTTTGGCAATATTGTACTTGATAAAAGTGTAGCTGAAAAAATTATGTCCTCTGAAAAAACAATTGAACAAGAGCATATTTATGACATGTACAATTTAACAGAAAAAGAAATATCCATAATTAGATTAATTGCAAATGGACTTAATAATAAAGAAATAAGCCAAGAGTTATTCTTATCTGAAGGTACAATAAAAAATAACATAACTAATATTTTAGGAAAACTAGAACTTCGTGACAGAACTCAACTAGCAATCTTTGCCTTCAAAAATAAAATCGTAATATAATAAATCTAAAAATATAAAGTGACTTAAGTCACTTTTTTTAGTGACTTATAGTAATAGAATTATAGTTTATAATTCTTTATTATAGTATTATAGATTTTTAACTTATACAAAATTATTTTGGGAGGTATTATTATGGATATAGTCAAAGTAAATAATATAACAAAAAGATTTAATGATAAACTAGCACTTGATAATATCAGCTTTTCTGTTAAAGAGGGCGAGATATTTGGGCTTATTGGCCCAAATGGTGCAGGTAAATCTACACTTATAAATATAATTACAAATCTTATGTTGCCAAACAGTGGTAGTATTCAAATCAATGGTTTAGATTTGTCAAAAGATTATATAAAAGCAAAATCTATAATAGGATTGGTTCCACAAGAATTAGCACTTATAGAAGCTCTTACTCCTTTTGATAACTTAGAATACTTTGGAGCTTTCTATGGTTTAAAAGGAAAGTTACTTCAAGAAAGAATCAATGAAGCATTAGAAGTCATAGGTCTTACTGAAGTCAAAAAGAAAAAGGTCAAAAAATTGTCTGGTGGTATGCAAAGAAGATTAAACATTGGGATAGCACTCTTAAATCATCCTAAAATATTAATATTAGATGAACCAACTGTGGGTGTCGACCCACAATCAAGAAATCACATTTTCAATTTTATAAAAGATATATCTAAAAAACAGAAAACTACTGTAATATATACTTCTCACTATATGGAAGAAGTTGAACATCTTTGTTCTAAAATTTTTATTATGGATGAAGGTAAAGAGATTGCTTTTGGAGATAATGATTATTTAAAATCATTAGTATCTACAAATACAAAATTAATTATGGAAATAAAAAATATAAATGCTCAACTTATCTTTGATTTAAAAAATACTAAAGGTGTTATATCTATTTTAGAAAATAATTCATTAGTAGAATTGGATATAGATAAAAAATTACAACTTACAGATATACTCTCTGTTGTTGACAAAAACAATTCAAA
Organism: Clostridioides sp. ZZV15-6383; assembly: GCF_020657735.1. Classification (NCBI taxonomy): domain Bacteria; kingdom Bacillati; phylum Bacillota; class Clostridia; order Peptostreptococcales; family Peptostreptococcaceae; genus Clostridioides; species Clostridioides sp. ZZV15-6383. The sequence goes on from NZ_JAGWCV010000003.1 coordinate 142,564, forward strand.
AATAGTGCGAATTTCTTATGAAGAACCTAGTCTAGAAGATGTATTTTTAAATCTAACAGGCAAAAATTTAAGGGACTAGTGGGGGTGATTTTATGAAATTATACATGAGTATAAAAACTATGCTAAAAGGTTTAAGAAGCTCCTTTATACTTAACTTAATATATTTTTTAGCTTTGCCTTTGATTCTAGCTTGGTTTCTTGGAATGGTTACAGAAAGCATGTTTCAAAATCCTATACAAACAGACCCTACATCAATTGTTATATATGATAAAGATAACACAAAGCTATCAAATAATTTGACAACATTTTTAAAAAATGATTTATCTTCTGTATTAACAGTCCAAAAAGAAGACTCTAAGGCAGATTTAAAACTCACTATACCTAAAGGATATGAAAATAATTTATTAGATGAAAAATCAAACATTATAAATATAGAAAACCTTGGCATTCACAATGATATTACAGTATTACTTCAGGATATATTAGACACTTATCATGAAAAGATATATTTGAATAATTCTCAAAAACTAAGTTCAGAAGAGTTATCTAGCTTATTTAATAAGAGTTCTATTGATACTTCTACAATAAAAAATAATGTCAAACAAGATTCTTATGAATACTTTGCTTTAGTTTCACTAGGATTTCTTGTAATAATTTTTATAATGAACAATATTTTATCAAATTATATAAGTGAATCAAAAGGACTTTCAAAAAGGCTTTATTCTATGCCTATAACTAGAGTACAATTCTTAATTTATGACTTTGTAGGTTTATGGATTTATTCATTTATATTCTTGTTATTATATGTCTTATTCTTTAGAATTCTTGGAATAACATTTAAAGGTAATTTTGCTATATTGACCTTACTTTGCGCTTTATCATCTTATTTTATGACTTCAATATCTTCTTTTGTAACCAGCTTTTTTAGTAAGAAATATGGTACATTTATAGTTTATACATTACTCTTCCTACAGGCAATTTTTGGAGGCATTTTCAGTGTAGTAAATGATGTGTTTACTAAGTTTACGAGTTTATCTCCTACTTATTTAATAGGAACATTGTTCAGTGATTATGAAACATTTAAAACTATAGATTCGATAGGAAACTTAATTTTTACATGTTTAATTGCCTCTACAATATTGATTACGCTTACTATTATAAAAGAAAAATACAAATGGAGGGAGGTTTAATAATGATTAGATTAATTGTTGCAAATATAAAGAGATATATAAAAAATCATTCTCTTTTAATTAATATAGTTATGTTTCCTGTTATATTAATTTTTTCTCTTAACTTTTTTACCAATAACTCGGAAAATCAATCAATGTACTTTTCTCCAGTAGCAATTGTATCTGACTCTTCAGGAAAGTATGAGCATAAGTTAATAAATAGCTCTAAATTAAAAGAAAACTCATTTGAATTAAATGAGAAAGATAAGGCAATGAGTCTATTAAAAAATAATAAAGTTTCTGCTGTATTCGTCTTAGATGAAAATTTTTCAACTAATATAGATAACTTAAAACGACCTGTAGTTAAGTGCTTTAAAACTGAAAATGGTGGTGGTAGTCTTTGGGCAGAATCACAAATAGAATCTTTTATTGCTAACTCATTAAAATTAAAAGTGGATAAAAATATAGATGATAAATTGACCAAAACAAATATAATTGATAAAAAAACAGATAAGAATAAAAATTCATTTTTAGTAGTTTTCTTAATATGTTATTTTATGTATATTAATGCAGCACATCTTGCTTCTGATTTATTTACATTAAAAAAATCAAATGTACTAAAAAGACTTATTTCTACAAATCACAAAGATATAAAAATAATTTTTAGTATATTTTTAGGGTTATTTTTTATTCAATCAATTGCATACATTTTAACTTTAGTGTGTTTTACATTTATAGGAGACTTTAGATTAACTATAAATATATTGATGATTGTGCTAGCAAATAGTTTTGTTGCAACTGGATTTGTATTTTGGATAGCCAGAGTATTTAAAAGTGAAAATTCTATCAGTCTTATATCTACTTTTTATTCTTTAATAGGTCTGGCTATATCTATATCTAGTCTAATACCATCAATGGATAAATTATCATTTATGACTAATCTTTCAAAGCTTACACCATTTTATTGGACTATAGATGCAATTAAAAACAATGGTAGTATCTTAATAAATATAATAGTTCTAATACTGATTGGAATTATTTTCGTAACGGCAGGGAGTCTTAAATTACGAGATTTTGCTAAAAACTAATAATTACTAAGTATAATTCGTATCTAGTTTTATATAATGATAACAGGATATTTCAACATGTTAAATCATTTTATCTTATATTTTTATCTTTAATTTTATATATCCTCAAAGCTAAACTTAATATTATATATTAATATTTTTGACTTGTCAAGTATTTTGTGGTATAATAATAATTATTAGATAATTAAAGCATTGTACTCAAGTTGCAATATCTAAAATTAAGTTTGGAGGTACAATTAATATATGTATAAAATTGGTGAAAGTGTGATGTATCCAAAAGAAGGAGCCTGCTATGTAAATGATATTGTAACAAAAAAAATAAATCATCAGATGCAAAAATATTATGAATTAACTGTTATTTTCAATAGTAACCTTAAAATTTCGATTCCAGTTCTAAATGCTGACAAAATTGGTATGCGTCCAGTTATGGATGGAAATGAAGTTGATAATTTTATCCAATCTATTGATAGAACAGATGGTGTATGGATTTTTGATAGAAAACAAAGACTTAAACTATACCATGATAAATTTCATTCAGGAGATGTTTTTGAGATTGTAAAATTGATTAAAATGCTTATGATACAAGATTGTTCAAAACAATTATGTAGTACAGATAAGGACTTTCTAAATAAAGCTCAAAGATTTGCTTTATCAGAATTAGCTGCTGCTCAATGCAAATCTTATACAATCGTATTAGAAGAAATGAAAAAACATATACTAAATTCGGCAAATAATAATTAAACATATGTTTTTATTTAAATAAAAAACCTAAAATGGAGTGCCTCAAAGTGAACTTTTTAGTTCATGGGCACTCTTTTTTGTATGAAATCAAGTATATCTTAATCATTACCAACAGTGAAAAAGAGGCTTATCTGTACTGCACCCCAATTGTTGGACCAAAAATCTAATGATTGGGGTGTTTTTATATGGCTAAATACGATTTTAATTTCAAATTAAAAGTAGTTAAATCCTATTTAAATAGAGAAGGAGGATATGTTTCAATCGCAAAACAATATGGAGTTGCTAACCATTCTCAGGTTGAAAGATGGGTTAATGCATATAATACATTAGGAGAGGATGGTCTAAAAATAAAAAATAAAAATACTTTATATACTATACAGTTCAAGCTAGATGTTATAAACTATAT